>DATDKO010000366.1:0-3954 GCA_036519935.1 Rubrobacter sp.
CGCGGGTACTATAGCAGTGGCGCAAGGGGCTATGTATATGCCGGGTAGCCATTTCTCTGGTAGGGACCTCCTTAAAATGCCGTTAAGGCGAAGTTCGCAGAACTCGTGAAAGGCGAAGTTCGCAGAATTCCCCTTCCACGCACTTAGGTGAATAAGTCCGGTCAAGCGTCCTCGGAAACTCGCTCAAACTACACGGGGGGAGCCCGTAGACACCTCAGGCTGCACGGGCTCCTCTTGCTTGCGATGCTTGCGGGAAAGGTGCTCCGGACCGTACACAAAGACCAAGACAATCGCCACCACGCACCACAGCCCTCCGCGCAGCCAGGCTAGATTCGCTGAGTCCGCCCCCGAGAACATCTGGGAGACAAAGCTGCCCCCGATAGTGTTGCCCATGGCGTGCATCAGCATCGCCAGTAACACGCTTCCTTGTGTGTTGTTATATAGCCAGGTGAAGACAACCGTCCATGCGATGAGTTGCACACTTTCATTCCAGTGGTCCACCCCGGTAATAAAGAACGGCAGGTGCCAAAAGGACCACAGCACCCCCAAGATTAGGCCAGCATAGAGGGCCGAGCGACCGATTTGCAAGCGCGGCAGAGCGTAGCCTCTGAAGCCCGGCTCCTCCCAAGTGCCGCCGAGGCCGGGGATCAGGAGCAGGATGAAGAACGTCGGGATGAGACTCGACCAGCCACCCAACTCTGCTGCGGAGGAGGAAGGCTGGGCACCGAGCAGGAAGACGTTGATCGCTGCAGCGGTAAGGGTGACCCCAATAGGAAGGCCCAGCGCTGCAGCGTACCACTGCAACCCTACGCGCCAGCGTACCATCCGGCGCAGTAACCCCACCACACCCGTCTTGCCGCGGGTGACCGCCAGCACGACAAGCGCCGCGAGGAAAGGCCCGAAGCCCACGATAGGGGTGGGCAAGAGGTCGAAAGAGTACAGGATCCAAGGCCACCACGAGAGAGCGCAGGCCAGCACGAAGAACGTGATGAGCGGATACCTTCTTATCAAGGACACGAGGTATTCTCCCTCCAGACCCACTTCCCAGGCGGGTCCTGACCCTTTCCACCACAATCATGTTGCCATCTTCTGAAGCCTGGCGCGAACTTCTTAAAACTCCGTCACGGCGAAGGTCGCAGCATTACCCTTCCACGCACTCCGGTGAATAGGGGCAGCTAACGCTTTGCTGGGAGCACCAAAGCTCGCCTGCTGGCATCATAGGGCTTCAGGTGTGAGCGCATCGAATAAGGGAGCGAGAACCGATGACGAGGGACGGATGGGCGTTGGGTATGGAGTACGTGTCTACCCACGGTACGGTGCGCTGGGACCTCTTCGGGGGAGGACCCCCGTTGGTGCTGGTCCACGGCACCCCCTTTTCCTCCTACGTCTGGCGCAAGGTCGTCCCTGCCCTGGTCGAGGCCAACACCGTCTACGCCTTCGACCTCCCCGGGTACGGCTCCTCGGAGAAGCGGGAGGGCCAAGACGTCTCCTTGGCCGCCCAAGGCAGGGTCCTCTGCGAGCTCCTTGACCATTGGGGGTTGGACAAGCCCGCCGTCGCGGGGCACGACTTCGGCGGCGCGATCACCCTCAGGGCCCACCTGCTCGAAGGCAGGGACTTCCGCGCGATCGCCCTGATCGACGCGGTGGCGCTCTCCCCCTGGGGCTCGCCCTTCTACCGCCTCGTCCAGGACCACGTCGGGGTCTTCAAGCGCATCCCGGCCTACATGCACGAGGCGATGGTGGCCGCCTACGTCCGCGACGCGACCTACGTGCCTATGGACGACGCGACGCTGGGGCCCTACATCGAGCCCTGGTTGGGAGCGGAGGGCCAGGAGGCGTTCTACCGCCAGATCTTTCAGAACGACCCACGCTACACCGACGAGGTGCAGCCCCTCTACGCACGCGTCGAACGCCCCGTGATGATCGTGTGGGGCGAAGAGGACCGGTGGATACCGCTAGAGAAGGGCGAACAGTTGCACAAAGCCATACCAGGCTCGCAACTGAGGACGATACCCCGTTGCGCCCACCTCGCCCAGGAGGACGCCCCCGAGGCCGTGGCCGCGTTCCTCACTGACTTCTTCGCCCCGTAGGTGTCTGCCCCGGGGGTTGCGGCTGCCGCGCATCGCGGACACCGCTAAGAACTGGGCGCCATTCTCTCACTAAGGGGCCGCCCTGGCTTTCGTTCGAGGACCATGATTCTGCCAGTCCAGTCACGCATATGTGTAGCGTCGGCCATGTCTCGGTCTGCTCAGAGAACGTTCTATGCAAGATCGTGCAAGCGAAGTCCGCAGAATTTCCCTTCTACGCACTCGGGTGAATAAGGTCTCGCAGGTCCCATGTGAGTACACTGTCGCGGTGCCGTGTCGCCCTACGAAGGAAGGAACCCCGCCGTGAAGATCGAGCCGTTCGCCTTGGAACGTTGGATGACCGCCCACGAGCTCTCGGCGAGCTACGACATAGCGGAGAGCGGCATCCTTCCCCTCTCCACCAACGACCTCCTCGCCTTCGAGGAGCCCGAAGAACGCCAAGCCATCCTGGAAGGGCTGCTGGAGACCCCGCTAGGGTACAGCGAGGCCTCCGGGTCGCTCGAGCTCAGGACCACACTGGCGAACACCTACCGCGACCGCGGACCCGAGAACGTCCTGGTCACCACGGGCGCCATCGAGGCCAACTTCTTGTTATTCAACGTCCTGCTCGATCCGGGGGACCACGTTGTGGCTGTCAACCCCGCCTACAAGCAACTCAACAGCATCCCCCGCGCCGTCGGCGCCGAGGTAGCCCTGTGGAGGATAAGATCCGAGAGCTACCGCTACGACCTGGACGAGCTGGAACGCCTGATGACACCTCGCACACGCCTGATCGTCGTGAACACCCCGCACAACCCCACGGGGGCCATGCTAAGCGAGGAGGAGCTCGGGCGCGTCTACGGCCTGGTGGAGTCGGTAGGGGCCTGGGTGCTCTGCGACGAGGCCTACCGATGGCTTGAGGTCCCCAGCGGCGATACCTTCGCGCCGCCCGCCTTCAAGTACGGTCCTAGTGCCATAAGCGTCGGCACCATCTCCAAGCCCTTCGGGTTGCCGGGGCTCAGGATCGGCTGGATGACGGCACCAGCAGAGATAGTGATTGAGTGCTGGAGCATGCGCGACTACACCTCCTTGAGCCCCGGCAAGCTCTCCGACGCGCTGGCGATCCTGGCGTTCAAGCACCGAGATCGCATCGTCGAGCGTAACCGGAAGATCATCAGCCAGAACCTGGAGGCGACCAACCGCTTCGTCGAGGAGCGCTCCGAGTTCCTTTCCTGGACGCCGCCACGGGGAGGGCTGCTGGCCCTCTTGCGTTACGAGCTCGACGTGCCCTCCCTGGAGTTGGCCAACAGGCTCTCCGAAGAGCGCGGTGTGATGCTCGCGCCGGGGTCGGCCTTCGGCTTCGAGAACCACCTGCGCATAGGCATAGGGCAGGACCCGCCGGTCTTCGCGGAGGGCCTCCGGCGGGCGGCGCCTTCCTGGACGAGCTGCGAGGATCCTGAGCTCGGCTCTCAATCGGGGCACAACTCAAGCGCAGACTTCCGAGAACTCCGTTAGGGCGAACTTCCGAGAACTCCCCTTCCACGCACTCGGGTGAATAGGGGCCAAGAGCGATTCTCTATGTCATGCTGTGACTGTGAGACCCACCTCGTCTATGCGAAAGCGCTTGGCCCCTGGGGCATCTTATACGTTCTCATAGGCTCGGTGCATCCCCCAAATGACTTACTCTCTTTGGGGATTTCCCAGTCGACTTCCGAGAACTCCGTCAACGCGACGTTCGCAGAATTCCACTTCCACGCACTCCGATGAATAAGGGTAGGGGCGCTTCCAGGCGCAAGCTAGGAGCGACGGGCCAGATAGACGCCGAGCAGGATAGCCGCCGCTCCCGCGATCTTGGCCATCCCAAAGTCCTCCCCTAGCACCACGACGC
>DATDKO010000367.1:0-12839 GCA_036519935.1 Rubrobacter sp.
TCCACCTCACTCTGCGCATCGTAAAACCCACGGAAAGGACTCAACATGATCGATGCACCTCCTTCTCTTGGTAGCCCCTCAACCGGGACCAAACTCCCTTCTGCACAGCCATTATATACCAAACAACACAGCTTTCAACCATATTTTCACCAGAATTTTGTGTAAATTACAGTCGAATATGTTTTTCTACACAGTTTATGGTATGCTACGGTGAATGAAGAGTGAGGTGCGCACATGGCTGATGTAGGCGAGCGTTTGGAGAACATCCGTCGCTTGCGGATGTGGACCCAGGTGAGGTTGGCTAGGGAGGCTGGCGTGAGTCCCACTACTGTCTCTGCGATCGAGACTGGGAAGATCGGGCGGCCGCACTTTGGCACCCTTGACAAGCTGGCTCGAGCTCTTCGCGTGGCACCAGAGGAACTCCAGGGTTCCCGGGCGGCTATGGAGGGACTGGGTCCGAGGCATCTATCGATGGGGTGGGCGAGAGACAGCGAGGAGGGCGAGTTCGAGCGCGGGCTCGAGGGTGCTTCGCTCGAAAGCCTCGACTCCTTATCTCGCGAGCTGGACGCAGAGCAGGAGCGCCTTCAGAGGCTCTATGAGGAGTTCCCCGAGGCTAGCGAGCAGGGGCGATTCATAAAACGTCAGATCCGGGAGGTGGCAGGACAGTCGGGCTCGGTGAAGACTTCGGCCATGGTTCGCCGCAACCAGCGCGACGCCAAGCTTGAAGACGAGCACGATGTGGATACGGAATCTTCGGATCCGAGGAGATAACCCGACCCGCGCGACGAGACCCCTTGACGTACAATGAGTCTCGTGAAAGAGGAGAACCTGGATTTCTACAAGCTGGTGGAGCGGGCGCTCGAAGGCCTGCCACCCGAGCTCTCGAGGCTTCTGGACAACGTGGCGATCGTGATCGACGACTGGCCAGACTACTCCACGCCGCTGGTGGCCGCGGGCCCGGGAGAGACACTCTACGGGCTGTATGAGGGTGTGCCTTTGACGGAGAGAGGCGCGGGATACTACGGGTTCTTGCCGGATAAGATCACGATCTTCCGCGGTCCGCTGGAGCGGGATTTCGCCACACAGGCCTTGGAGGAGCAGGTCAGGATCACGGTGGTACACGAGATCGCGCACTACTTCGGCTTCGACGAGGAGCGCCTGGAGGAGTTGGGGTGGGGGTGAAATCGGCTCACGGCGGCAGCGTGAGCATCGAGCAGCGGATGGCTGTCCCTGCCGAGAAAGTCTCCGGCTACATCTCGGACTTTCGCAACGCCAAGGAGTGGATGGTCGACGTCGAGAGCGTCGAGCGGCTGGGGGAAGACTCCTACCGCCTCGTGCTGGCGAGCCCTATCGGCAAGATAAGGCCCGAGGTGCGGATAATCGAGCGAGGCCCGGAGAGCATCAGCTGGGTCTACACCACATCCATCGAAGGCGGCGGCCGGATGGAGGTCTCACCCGATGACGGAGGCGGGTGTCTCGTCTCCTACACCGGCGAGTTCCACCTCAAGCGCAAGCTGTTCGACCGAGCCGCACGCCTGGTCGGCGCGGAAAAGTTCGCCCGCACCAACGGGGAGCGCTCCCTCTCTCGCCTCAAATATCTGATGGAAGCCAGGCGCTACTAATGCCTGCCGGAATTCTCGAGATCCTCCTGATCTTCATGGTGTTCCTGGTACTCGGCCCACGCCGCATCGCAGACCTCTTCCGCTCCCTCGGCACCGGCGTCCGCGACTTCATAGAGACCCTGGGCACAGGCGAAGACAAGGAAGAACTCCCCGAGAAAGACGACGAGAAGTAAAGCATTTCAGCTAGATCAAGTATCGCGCTTGCGAGATCTGGCTGACAAGGCGGCGAAGCCGCCGTGCTGAAGTGCTGAGGCCTACAGGCCGAGCATCACCCTATCGCCGGGACCGACGCGGGCGTTTGGTGGTTTGCGGTCCACACCGGAGAGGTCTTCACCGGCGCTCTTGAGGTATACGCGGGGCTCTTCGACACTGGGACCGGGGTCTGAGACGTATGTCTGCCAGGTAACGCCCTGCCAGGTGAAGGTGAGGAGGGTGGGTGGCTCGTCCCCTTGATCCAACTCCACGTGTACTTCGGGCTGGCCCATGGTCCTGGAGAGAGAGTTCATCGAGTTTCGTTGCCCTGATTCGTTGAACAGGTCTATCCCGGCCCGCAGCCGGTTCGCGGGATCTGCGAGGCGCCCGCGCAGCTCCAGCTCGGCGTCCAGATCTTCCCGGAGCGCCTCGATAGTCGAGTGCAGCTCGGAGATCTCACCCTCCCTCTCCTCCAGATCCCTCTCCAGCCCATCGACCCGGCGGAGGGCGTCCTGAAGCGCGAGGTCTTTGCGCGAGGCCAGTTCCTCGGCCCGCTGCTTGTCGGCCTCCATCTGCTCTGCCCGGCGCTCCAGCAGGTAATCGCGGTGTGAGATCTCCCCTTCCTTGCGTTCGAGTTCGCGCTCCAGTCGCGCTATCTGGCGGCCTGCGCCTTCCCTGCGGCGCCTGCGGTCACGCGTCTCCTCCTCGAGGTCCCTGACGCGCTCCTCCAACCCGGCGCACTCGCGCTCCAGAGCGTCTATATGCTCCTCCCCCGCCACTTTCGAGGCGCGGGCCTCGTCCGCGGCGAGGCGGGAGGCTGTGATCTCCTCGTAAAGTTCCCTGATGCGGTTGTCCCTTATCCCGAGTCTGGCCATCAACTCCTCTGGGTCCGGGATCTCCTCGCGACTTGTCTCGGTGGTAGCGGAAGGCTCTTCCGCGTCCGGCTGAGACTCGCCGCTGGTCTCCTGGCCTTCCACGCTCCCTAGCCCTCCTCCTTCGGAGCTTCCGGCTGCTCGCTCCTGACAGATTTGCCTGCTTCGCGGGCGGCGCGACGTTCCGCCTTTATCTTCTCTCTTTCTTCGGCCGACATCTTCTTCGGCTTCTCGCTGACTTCCTTCGACTCGGCCTCTTTCCCATCCCCTTCCGGTTCCTCCGGAGGTTTGGGGAGGCCTGAGATCTCGCTGACCTTCGCCAGGATCTCCGCTGGTTCTGGCCTCTCGCCGACCCAGGCGTTGGCGACTTTATGGTCGGGACCGACCACGAAGACGGCCCGACGAGCGTAGTCGCCCTGTCTCCGATCCTTCTCCCAGAGTCCCCACTGGCGGCTCGTAACCCTGGCGTAGTCGTAGAGTACGTAGGACTCCAGCCCCGACGCCCGGGCGAAATTGAGGGCCTCGGTAGGCTCGGCGATTCCGATGGCGACCACCGAGCCGGCGGCGAGGTTGATCTCCTCCTCTTTCGCGGCCAGCGCCTTGAAGTATTCGACGTCCTCTTCGTCTCCCGGCCTGTAGAAGGCGACCACGACCGGTCCCCGCGCTGTCCTCATGCTCAGCCTGAGCTGGCCTCCTTGGGCACTGGGCAGGTTGAACTCGGGAGCCTCGGCTCCGACCTCGGGCACCGGCTCGGTCTTCGCGCGTGTAAACATGCGGTCCTCCTTGCGAGTATGAAGAATCGTACACGCGCATACTACAGCCTATGGAGGCTATTGGCGCGTGTCGTATGCGGGTCTGGAGTGCGACTCTGTGATACCTTCCGCTATGCACGCATGGAGACGCGAACTCGACAGGGGTTATAAGGAGCGCCATGAGGATCATCATGACCCACGGGTACATGCTCTCCGGCACGGGGAGTAACATCTACGTCCAGAGCCTGTGTCGCGCCCTGGTCGGCGAGGGGCACACCGTGCATCTGCTCTGCCAGGAGCCGGACCCGCTCGCCTACGACTTCGTCGGCAAGAGCGCGAAGGTGGACGCACGGGGCGTCGAGAATCTTGGCGAGCAGGAGACGATCTACCCGGGGCTCTGCGTCGTCTACCGGCCTGAGATCGGGGACCTCCTACCGGTCTATGTCTACGACGACTACCCGGGATGGCGCGTGAAGACCTTCCTGGACCTGACGGAGGAGGAACTGGACGACTACCTCAGGCGCAACTTCGAGGCCCTGAAGGCCGTGCTCCAGGTGTCTGGCGCTGAAGCAGTGATCACCAACCATTCAGTGCCGGGGCCGCTGATCACTCGCCGCGCCCTGGGAAGGAGTGACCTTCCTTACGTGAGCATCGTCCACGGTAGTTGCCTCCAGTACGTCTCCCGCAAGAGTGAGATGTACATGGGTCTCACCCGCGAGGGTCTGGAAGATGCCCGGGAGATCCTGGCTCTCTCCTCGCACAGCGCGGGCACGATAGCGGAGGACTTCCCCGACCTTGCAGGCAAGACCCACTCCCTCCCAGGCGGGGTCGACACCGAACTCTTCCACCCCGACGCGTTCGACCGCGGGGTCCTCGACCATCTCGAAGGCGGACCGGGCCGCGGCCAGGCGCAGCGGACGTCTTTACGAGAAGCCCTGGAGAGTTCGGGCCACGCAGGAGAGCTGGCCGGCGCGCTGCGCGCGGTCGCGGCCTCCTACGACGCCCGCTCGCACGACACGGATGCCGGCGGGCGGCTCCGGGGTTTCCTCGACCGCGAGGGGCCGCTCGTGGTCTACGTCGGAAAGCTGATCCACTCCAAGGGCGTGCACAGCCTGATCTCGGCCTTCTCCAGAGTGCGCAAGGAGACGGGCGCCCGCCTGCTGGTGATCGGCTTCGGCACCTTCCGCGAGGGGCTGGAGGCCCTGACCTACTCCCTCAGCGCTGGCGACGAGACGACCGTGGAGCGACTGGCCGAGATGGGCAGGCTACTCGAAGGTGGGCCCGCGGGTCCGTTGGAGCACTTCGAGCTCGCCGACGAGCTGCTTGTCGACGCCGAGGGTATGGAGGACGACGTGCTGTTCGTCGGGCCTCTCTACCATGGCGACCTGACGAAGGTGCTTCCCGCCGCGGACGCTGCTGCGGTCCCCTCCATCTTCCCCGAGACCTTCGGGCTCGTGGCCGCGGAGTTCGCCGCGAGCGGCGTAGTCCCTTTCGTGTCGGACCACTCCGGCCTCAGGGAGGCCGGCGAGATCGTGGGCCGCAGCCTGCCCTTCGACCTCCGCGTCGGCATGGATGGCCTCGAGGAGAACCTCGCAGAGGCGCTCAACGATTACCTGAAGCTGCCTGAGGAGGAGAGGCGGCGGTGCGAGGAGGTTGTGCGCCGGAACTGCGTGGAGCACTTGAGTTGGGGGACGCTGGCGGAGAAGCTCGTAGCCCTGGTCGGCTAGAGGGTGGACATAGAGCACATCCTCCGCGACTTCGGCCTCATACTGGGTGCTGGGCTGGTCTCGCAGCTCATAGCGACGGCCCTAAAGCTCCCCCAGATGGTCGTGCTGGTCGCGGCGGGCGCCCTTATCGGGCCTTCTGTGCTGGGACTCGTCTCGAATCCTCTCAGCGGGGTGGGCGCCCAGCTCCTGTTCAACATAGGGGTGGCCCTCATCCTTTTCCACGGCGGCACCGGCATCTCGCTGCAGGTTATCTCCAGGACCGCCGTAGGCCTCGGCCTGCTCGTCTTGCCCGGCGTACTCCTGACAGCCCTCATCGTCGCGCTGGTAGTCTCCCCCGTGTTCGGCGTCGGCTTCCCTGTGGCCCTGCTCGTAGGAGCGGTACTGGCTGCGACAGACCCGGCTATCCTCATCCCCCTGTTCGACCGGTTGAAACTCCGCCCCAAAGTGTCCCAGACGGTAATCGCCGAGTCGGCCTTCAACGACGTTACGGGCACAGTACTTACCCTGACACTGGTCGGCGCCGTGGAGGCCGGCAGGTTCACCTTCTCGGGTCCCGCGCTGGAGTTCACCAAAGAACTCGTGCTGGGGGCCCTGATCGGCGTCGTTGCCGGGGCGGTTCTCTGCTACGCTGTCGCCTCGACGGCGCAGGCCGGCATATGGGACGAGTCGCCGGGGGTGGCCATCCTCGCCGTCGTCGCGCTCGCTTACTTCTCGACCGAGTCTATCGGAGGGTCGGCCTACCTGGCGGCCTTCGTCATGGGGCTGATGGTCGGGAACATGGAGTTGATCGGACTCGGCCACCACGACGAGCACGCCACGCTCCTCGAAGGGTTCCTCGGACAGGTTGCCGAGATAGCCACCCTGCTGGTCTTCGTCACGCTCGGACTCAACCTGCCCTTCGAGGCGCTCGGCAAGTACTTCTTCGGCGGCCTCCTGGTGATGTTCGTTTTCATCTTCGTGGCCCGACCCATAACCGTTCTGGCGTGCCTCCTGCCCGACCGGCGCGGCGGATGGACGAGCAGAGAGATCGCCTTTATCAGCTGGTGTAGGGAGACTGGTGTGATCCCCGCGGCCGTCGCGAGCCTGCTCCTGGCGCGCGGAGTCGAGGGCGCGGAGATCGCCGTCTCCATGGTCGCCCTCGCTGTCTGCGTCACTCTCCTCCTGCAAGCAACGACGGCAGGCTACGTAGCCCGCCGTCTCGGCCTGCTAGATTCTTAGCACGCCGTCTTCGACGGCTTGTCAGCACGCTCCGGCTTCGCCTCCGCTCGTCAGCATTTCAGCTTTGGCCAGCGCTAGTCCTGGCTGACAAGGCGGCGGAGCCGCCGTGCTGACAAGCGAAGCCCGGAGGGCGTAGCGTGCTGAAGTGCCTATTTAGCCTATCGCTATCTCTTCTTCGGGGTATCTGTAATGTGGGGTGCGTTGCCTGGCTGCCAGGGCCACGATAAAGGTGATCGGGCCTACTCTACCCAGGAACATGACGACCGAGATCAGGATCTTGCCGAACGTACTGAGGTTCGGCGTGACGTCGAGCGAGAGTCCTACGGTGCCGAACGCCGAGGTGACTTCGAATAAGGCGGGCAGGAGCTCGAGCCCATCCGAGACCATAAGCGCGAGGGAACTCAGGAGGACGAGCAAGGAGGCCAGGGACAATACGGAGAGTGCCTTCGCGACCAGAGACCGGGGCAGCGTGCGCCAGAAGAGCGTGATCTTATCCTGCCCCCTGACCTGCGAGACGATGATGAGGAACACGAGCGCCAGGGTAGTTACCTTTATGCCACCACCCGTCGAGGTCGGGGCCGTGCCGACGAACATGAGCAACGTCTGCACAACCAGGGTCGGGTCGCGCATCTCGGGGTAACTCACGGTAAAGAAACCCGCTGTCCGCGCCGTTACACCCTGGAACACGGACATCGCCAGGCGGGTGCTCAAGGGCTGCCCCCCGAGCGTGCCGGCGTTGTTCCACTCCATCGCGGCCACGCTGACGATCCCGACGACAAGAAGCACGGCCGAGGTGATCAAGACTAGCCGCGAATGGATCGTCAACCGGCGGTCCTTACTGTAGTGGTAGAGGTCGACGAGCACCGGGAAACCCAGTCCACCCAGGATGATGGCGAGGGCCAGCGTCCCGACGACGAGCCAGTTCCCCGCGTAGGGTATGAAGCTGCCGTACTCCAGGTTCACCAGGCCCGCGTTGCAGAAGCTCATGATCGCGTGGAAGACGCCCTGAAAAATGCCCTCTGAAGGAGTCATGCCCCGCCGGATGAAGGCTACGCTCAACGCGACGGCCGCCAAGAGCTCGATGGCGAAGGTGATCCTGGCTATCTGCAAGAGGAGCCGCAGGATGTTTCGGGGCGAGTCCACGCTCTCCATCGACTCGCGCACTGCGATGAGGTTCCGAAAGCCCACTCTCTGCCCGACGAACAGCGCCGCCATGGTAGTCACGGTCATGATCCCGAGCCCCCCAAGCTGGACGAGCACCATGACCACGACGGCCCCGAACGTCGTGAAAGTTGCAGGAAAATCCACCGTAGAGAGGCCGGTTACGCTACCCGAGCTGACCGAGACGAACATGGCGTCAACCCACGAGATGCCGCTCTCGGTGGAGACCGGCAGCTTGAGGAGCACGGTCCCCAGCACCATCAGCGCGAGGAAACCGAAAACGATCAGCCGGGGCGTCGAAAGCCTCCTGGGCAACACCTTCTCCCGGATCGGGGCCACGCAAGGTCTGCGACCGGGCGTCGCGGACCCTGGGCAGTATACCCACGGGCAATTCGGCCGCTACTCTCACCTCTAAAAGAAGATACAATCCAGGAGAGTAGTGATAGGCGCTGACCCGAAAGGAGATCTTGGCGCAGCTCACCGACAGCTACAACCGTAAGATGGATTACCTCAGGATCTCGGTCACGGACCGCTGCAACTTCCGCTGCCAATACTGCATGCCTGAGGATATCCAATTCCAGGACAAGAGCCACATCCTGACCTTAGAGGAGATGCTCACCTTCGCCGAAGCGTGCCTCGAACTGGGCGTCACCAAGGTCCGGGTAACGGGCGGCGAGCCGCTCGTCAGGCGAGGGGTAGTCATGTTCATCGGATGGCTCAAGGACCTGGGCTTCGAGGACGTAACCATGACCACCAACGGCTTCCTACTCGAGGAGAACCTGGATGGCCTCGTCGAAGCCGGCCTCGACCGTGTCAACATCTCCCTCGACACCCTTCAACCCGAGAAGTTCGCCTTTATTACGCGGCGCAACCACTTCGAGAAGGTCTGGAAAGCGGTGGTGGCGGCGCTCGATACACCCCTTTCGCCGGTCAAGATCAACGCCGTCGCGATGCGCGGCGTAAACGACGATGAGATCGCAGATATGGCGAAGCTTACGCTACAGTATCCCATGCACGTCAGGTTCATAGAGTTGATGCCCCTGAACGGCGACACCGACGGGACCCGCTTCCGCTCGCTCTTCATCCCCGGGCGTGAGATCCTGGACCGCGCGACGGAGGAGCTGGGGGATCTCGAACCTATCGAAAAGGAAGACCCAGCGGCCCCCGCAGACGAGTTCCGCTTCGATGGCGCCCCTGGCACCTTCGGTGTCATAACGCCAGTCTCGGAACCCTTCTGCACCCGTTGCAGCAGGCTACGCCTGACGGCGGACGGCAAGATCCACCCTTGCCTCCTCACCGACCTCGATGTGCCCGTAAAGGACGCCATCCGCTCAGAAGACCCTATACCGGCTATCCACAAAGTGCTGTGGGAGACGGCGCGCATAAAGCCGGCAGCGGGCCTCACTCTCCCCGAGGAGTCCCGCCACCGCACCATGAGCCAGATCGGGGGTTAAAGAGCGAATCTTCACCGGCCGCGAGCGTGGCCCAGGCCGCTCGTTGTCAACCCGCACGTCCGAGTAGCCGGGAGATGAGGCTCTTCGGCTTCTTATAGGCGAACACGGCGTGCCCGCGGAAGCGTCTGATCTGGGTCTTGGGGCCGTAGCGGCCCCAGGAAAAGCCATCGCCCGGCTTCGCCCGGCGAAGGTCGATTGTCTGGAAGCTAGCGCCGAGCTCGCGCGCGAAGGCCGAGAGGATGGGGTCCTCGGACCTGAGGCATCGTTCGTAGGAGAGAACTCCGGGGTTCGTCTGCCAGACGTGGGCCAGCCGGTCCTCGTGAACATCGTCTATAAGGCTCTGGTGAGGTGGCTCGAACATCCGGAACAGCTCACTCAAGAACTGTTCCAGCGAGTCGGCCTGATAAAGGATCACGGGTGCGTCGTGGCACGCGAAGTAGATCGGAGCCCACTTCGTGGTGCCGGGATGTAGATCTACGACCCAAAAATTGCCATAGCCGTCAGCCGCGATCGGAAGGCCATCTGGGAATACCTGTTCGAACTCGAACATGAGATCCCTGCCCGTGAATTCGACCTGTTCGACCGTTCCGTAGAACCCTCTACATGCGCCGAGCAACTCCGCTATCTCTGGCGGGAAACGACACGGTAGCCGGTTGGCGAAGTCCTGCAGTTCCGTATCGGAGAGGCCAGGGAAAAGCTCCAGCGTGACGGCGTTGCCATCTTCGTCGATGAGCGCGCCGGCCTGTGCCCGGCGGATGATGTCCAGAGGGGTCATAATTGGTTTCTCGGCCAAACGTCTCTGTACGATCATACCGGCGTACGACGCGGTTCCCAAGGCCTCTCTTCGTGACGCGCACCTAGTCGGGCTCTATGGTGGAGATAAGGCCCTCGTTGTTTAGCCCGTCCTGGTAGAGCTCGGCCAGCTCTTTGTGGCACTTGGTGGCTACGGCTTTGCCCTTGGTGTGGGCCTCCATCATGATGTCTACAGCCCTTCGTACGGACATGCGCGGGATCACTTTCTGCAACACGGCGACGACGTGCTCCATCGGCGTGAAGTCGTCGTTGTGCAGTATGACCTTGTAAGGGGGCTCCTGGGTGACGCTGCGCTCAATCTCGATCCCCGGCTTCGTCTCGGTCGAAGAGGCGGAAGGGACTGCTACGCCATGCAACGTTGGTATGCTTCGCACTTTCATCTCCAGATCGTCGAACTGGTCACCTAGGGCAAAATACCGCGACGACGCCGGATGCGCAACCCCGTTTGTCCTACTGAATCCTGGGCAACACTTTCTCCACCACCTCGTCAACGGTGCGAAGGTTACGTTCCGACAACTTCGCGACGTGCGGTCCTTGCGGATAATCCTGGGGCTCGTCGCGCATGTGAGGCGGCAGCTCGACCGGGCTCTTTCCACTCCATTTCGAGAGCCAGTCTTCGGATACTTTCTCGGGGAGTTCCTGGTGGGAGACGGCGGCCCAGAGCGCGGTCCAGGCGCGCGGGACGACGCGCCAGATGTCGTAGCCTCCGCCGCCCGTTGCGACCCAGCGGCCTCCGCAGAGGTGGTGGGCCAGGTCGTGTATCCGATGGGGCACGTGCTCGTAGAGGCGGGTCGTTGCGGAGAGGTGTGTCAGGGGATCGAGAGCATGGCCGTCGCAGCCGTTCTGGGAGAGGATCAGGTCGGGACCGAAGGCACGAAGAGCCTGGGGGACGACAGCTTCGAAGCAGGAGATCCAGGACTCGTCGCCCGTAAAGGGCTCGAGCGGCACGTTGACGGAGTAGCCAACGCCATCGTTGCGGCCCTTCTCATCGACCCCGCCGCTACCGGGGAAGAGGTAACGGCCCGACTCGTGCATCGAGACGGTCATGACGTCGGGGTCGCTGTAGAACATCCACTGCACACCGTCGCCGTGGTGGGCGTCGGTGTCGACGTAGGCGATGCGGATGCCAGGATGCTCCTCTTTGAGGCGTGAGATCGCGACGCCGGCGTCGTTGTAGACGCAAAAGCCGCTCGCCCTCGATCGCATGGCGTGGTGCAGTCCGCCCGAGATGCACATGGCGTGGACCGCCTCACCGGCCATCACGAGGCGGCATGCGGCGAGCACACCCCCTACCACGCGGGCGCAGGCCTCGTGCATATCAGGGAAGATGGGGTTGTCCGGAGTACCGAGAGCGTAGTCAAGGAGGTCGGACAGGTCCCCCGCTCCCCGCCCGGCCTTCTGGACCATGCGCACGTAGCTGAGGCTGTGGACGGTCGTCAGGTCCTCGTCTGTCGCCAGTCCAGAGGAGACGAAGGGATAGTCTTCAAGCAGCCCGAGGGCTTCGCAGAGTTCGAGGGCGAGACGCACGCGGAGGGGGTTGAAAGGATGGTCACCGCCGAAGCCGTAGTTCTCGAGGGCCAGGTCGTGGACGATGGCGGCCCGGCCGCTCAAGGCCTGGGCGGCCACAGAACGGAGTAGCCCGCCTCTTCCAGGTATCCGACCACCTCGGTGGTGTCGATGGTGTCTACCCTGAAAACGACGACGCGTTCCCTGACCGCTCCTTCCTCCTTGGGCTCCCTTGTCGGCCCCATCGCCGCGCTGACGATGTTTATGCCGCACATCCCGAAGACCCCCGCTGCGCCGGCCAGGGACCCTGGCCTATCAGGAACCGCGATCTCCATGCGGCTTCCCGGCTCGTTGGCGCCGACAAGGTAAACCAGCGCATTCATTACGTCAGAGGAGGTGATGATGCCGACCAGTTCCCCGCCCTCGACGACGGGGAGGGAGCCGATCCTGCGCTCGCGCATGGTGTTCGCGGCCTGCTCTATCGGATCGTCGGGGAGGACACTCACCACGTCGCTGACCATCACGTCCTCAACCAGGATCTCCTGCAGCGCGGCGGCCCTTGCGTGGTCCCCGAACGCCGGGGTGGCCGAGCGGAGGTCCCTGTCCGAGACGATCCCCACCAGCCTCCCTTCCGTAAGGACTGGCAGGTGCCTGATGCGCCTCTCCCTGCACAGGGCGAGCGCCGTCCCCACCGTCTCATCCGGCGCGAGCGTCACGATCTCACGGGTCATCGAGTCTTTTACGAGAAGCATCGAATTACTCCTTCCCTCATCGCATTGTATAGTAGTGGATCGGCGCAGGTAAGCCCGCGGCTGGTATAAAGTCCATATGCCCGAGTATCTCAAAGCACTTCTTGCCGACAGCGCGACGGCCCTGGTGCGTGAGAGCTTTACAGACGTAAGCGCCCCGTGGTGGTGGGAGCGGCGCCTGGGAGGCGGCATCGAGATCTGCCAGGAGTTCGACCCGGAAGCCGTGAGCCGTGAGATCTCGGCAAAGACAGGCCGCGAAGTCTCCGAAATCCGCCAGGCCATCGCCGAGGAACTTGGCCTCGACGACGCTGAGCCCGTGGTCCTCACCTTCGAGATAGCAGGCGAGACCGAGACCCGCCGCGTCGCCGAGATGCTAGCAGAGCGTTCCTCAGAACCAGAGGGCCTCGCTGCAGGCCTCTACAACCGTGTCGAGGAGGCGGTCAAGACAAACCCCAGAGACTCGTAGTGGGATTCATTCGTCGCAACAAAACTCGTCCGTGTACTGCCAGCACCATAGCCGCAAGCCATATCCTTCAACGGCTAGGGCGGCGACGTAGCCGGGGTCTGGGATCAGTTCTTGTAAGGTCCACTTCGTTGTTTCGAGCAGCTCCCCCTTGGTGTCAAGCATCATCGCCGGCTCCCCTGGGGCCAGGGTAACTTCGAAGCGGCAAAGGGGGAGCGCGAGTCCTTTGCCTTCGGCCTTCGCCAAGGCCTCTTTCCGCGTCCAACAGGCGAAGAACGCTTCCTCACGTAGATCTTTCCGGAGCGAGTGG
>DATDKO010000368.1:0-3437 GCA_036519935.1 Rubrobacter sp.
GACCCCGTGCGCTTCGGGGAGACGCTCGACGCGTTGAGGGCTCTGCAAGGTACCTGAGGTGACGAGCAGGAGCCTCGGCCAGTTCTATCCCGTTTCCTCGCCCGTGCACGCGCTCGACCCGAGGGCCAAGCTCCTGGCCACAGCCGTGTTCGTCGTCGGGCTGTTCCTCATAGACTCGATGGTGGGGCTCCTCTCCGTCGCCGCTGCACTCGCGGCGCTCGTGGCGGTGAGCCGTATTCCTGCGGGCACCTTTTTGCGGCTCTTGCGGCCCGTGTTGTTTATCGTCGCGCTGACGGTCTTGTTCCAGGTTTTCTTCTCACGGGAGGGCGTTACGCTCTTCGAGTGGGGTTTCCTGGAGGTTTATTCCGGCGGGTTGAGGTTGGGTTTCTTCCTGGCCTTGCGGATACTGTTGCTCGTCTCATCGGCAGGGTTGCTTACGGCGACGACGGCTCCGGTGGCGCTCGCTGATGGGATCGAGGACCTCCTTTCTCCCCTGAAGAGGATGCGGTTCCCGGCGCACGAGGTCGCGATGATGATGACCATAGCGCTCCGTTTCATCCCCACGCTCGGGGAGGAGGCAGAGAAGATCAAAGGTGCCCAGGCAGCCCGTGGCGCTGACTTCTCTGAGGGAGGGCCGCTTCGCAGGGCGCGCTCCTTCGTCCCCGTGCTCGTGCCTCTGACCGTCGGCGCCTTCCGCCGCGCCGACGAGCTCGCAGACGCGATGGAGAGCAGGGGCTACAGGGGCGGGGAAGGCCGCACCCGCTACCGTGAGCTGCGCTTCCGGGTCATGGACGCGCTCGCAGTGGCCGTCACCCTGCTCGTCCTGCTTGTCGGGATCCTGCTTTGAACCTCGCCGGACTAGTCGAGTACGAAGGCACCGGCTTCGCGGGATGGGCCGTCCAACCCGAACGAAGGACGGTCGAGGGTGTACTCTCCGAAGCCCTCTCTACCGTTCTGCGCCAGCCGGTCAAGATGAGCGCAGCGGGCCGCACCGATGCAGGGGTGCACGCCAGCGGGCAGGTCGTCTCCTTCAGAGCCCAGACCGAGCTCAGGCCGGCCCTGATCTCCTATAAGACCACAGCGGTACTGCCCAAAGACGTGGCGCTCCGTCGTTGCGTCGCCGTCCAGGACGATTTCGACGCCCGTAGGGACGCGAGGAGCCGGACATACGAGTACAGGTTGTTCAACGACGAGATCAGATCCCCACTGGAGTGCCACCACGCGGGTTACTCACCGCAGAGACTGGACCTGGATCTCCTCTCTGCAGCGGCAAGACTGGTGGAAGGGACCCACGACTTCAGGGCCTTCACCCCACAGAAGAGCTACCACGTCCGTTTCGAACGAATCGTTACCAGCTCGCGCTGGAGTAGGCACGACGACCTGCTAAGGTACCGCATAAGCGCCGAGTCTTTCCTGTACGGCATGGTCCGCGCCCTGGTCGGCACCATGCTCGAGGTCGCGGGCGGGAAGAGAGACCTGACGGAGTTCGACCGGCTGCTCTCGGGAGGAAAGCGCAGCGAGGCAGGGCCCGCCGTAACCAGCCGCGGGCTCACGCTGGTCGGTGTTGACTACGACGACCCGAATCTATGGAGGAGTGAGCGATGAACACAGACGATACGAGAGAGTTATTGCGGGAGATCGACACCTACGTCGAGGACCTGTTCGCCCCATCGGACGAGATCCTCGAAGCAGCCCTGCGGGACTCCTTGCGGGCCGGACTGCCTGAGATAAACGTCTCGCCCAACGAAGGAAGGCTGCTGCAACTTCTCACCGAGATAGCCGGGGCGCGGCGCATCCTGGAGATAGGCACCCTTGGAGCCTACAGTGCCATCCAGTTCGCCCGCGCCCTGCCCGACGAGGGAGCCCTGATCTCCCTGGAGATAGACGAGCATCACGCCGGAGTGGCCCGCAACAACGTCGAACGGGCCGGACTCTCCGAAAAGGTCGAGATCCGGGTTGGCGACGCCCACGAACTCCTCGCCTCGCTCATCGAAGACGATGAAGGCCCCTTCGACATTATCTTCATAGACGCCGACAAAGAGAGCTACCCCGCGTACCTGGACGCGTCTCTGCGTCTCGTACGACCAGGCTCTCTAATCCTCGGCGACAACACCATAAGGGGCGGCACCGTACTCGACCCCAAGGACTCCACGGCCCAGGCGACGCGCGAGTTCAACGAGCGCATAGCCAGAGATCCCAACCTCTCCAGCATCGCGCTACCCCTGATCCGGGAGCGCATAGACGGCCTGACCATAGCACGCGTCCTGTAGAACGGAAGAAACGTGTAACGATGTCACACCAGGAGCGGTTTGCGAACCGCCCCTGCGCGAACGGATCCTTGCAAATCCTGATGCCTGATAGCTGTGGCCTGATGCCGCTCTAGACTGGTCCTTTTGCTGATGTATGCTACTATTTGATCCGTTCGAAGGCCTTTGAAGTTCGCACAAGCTCCGGAGGATGATGAAGAGTTACATGGCGCGGCCCCTCGAGGTCGAGCGTAAATGGTATGTCGTTGACGCGGAGGGTAAGCACCCCGGGCGTCTGGCGACGGAGATCGTGCGCGTTTTGCGCGGCAAGAACAAGCCGCAATACACGCCGCACGTCGATGTGGGCGACTTCGTTGTAGTGGTGAACGCGGACAGGGTGGTCGTCACGGGCAGGAAGGCCGAGCAGAGGGTCTACAGGCGGCACTCGGGCTATCCTGGCGGCATGAAGGAGACCAGCTACGAGCAGATGCTCGCACGCAAGCCGACCGAGGTCCTGCGCAAGGCCGTCTACGGGATGATGCCGAAGACCCGCCTCGCCAGAAAGCAGTTCAAGAAGTTGAAGATCTACGCGGGACCCGAGCACCCACACGCCGCCCAGGACCCGCAGACGCTCGAGGTGAAGTAAATGGCAGAGGCACTATATAGCGGGACGGGAAGGCGCAAGACCGCCGTTGCCCGGGTAAGGGTACTGCCTGGCGACGGTAAGATCACCGTGAATGGCCGCAACGTGGACGAGTACTTCCCGCGTCCAGCCTACCGCACGGCGGTGCGTTCGCCGCTCGAACTCCTCGGTTCGGCCGGCCGCTACGAGGTAGTCGCCAAGATCGAAGGCGGTGGTCCCACCGGGCAGGCGGAGGCCTTGCGCCACGGTATAGCGCGGGCCCTCGCCGAAGAATCGCAGGAGGCCCGTAGCGAGCTGAAGGCGGCCGGGATGCTCACCCGTGATTCCAGGGCCGTCGAGCGCAAGAAGTACGGCCTCAAGAAGGCCCGCAAGCGCCCGCAGTTCTCCAAGCGGTGAACCACTAGAGCGGATCTTCATGTCAGGCTCCTTTCGCGCGGCGGAAGGGGCCCTTTCTACGTAGAGACGGGGAGAGAGAACCGGTATGAGTCCGGACGAGCACATCGAGTACGCGCCCTTCGAGGCCGAAGCGTTCTACGAGTCTTTCTTGC
>DATDKO010000369.1:0-13744 GCA_036519935.1 Rubrobacter sp.
TGATGCGCCAACCCCCATGGGAGGAGTATGGTGTATTCGTTACGTGGACGAGGACTTATATGCTACCCGTTACAAGGGAAAGGGTAACGGCTGGAGGTGACCGGGGATGCAGGCTTCTACTAACATAGGGCGGACACCGGAGAGGCGAGCGGGGCGAAGGAGGCTGCTGGCCGTCTCCGCTGCGCTGGTTATGGCGCTGGCAGCACTGTTGCTCACGCTGGCGCTCAGTAGCAGCATGGAGCCGTCCAATGCGGAGGTCCAGAAACAGAAAGAGCTGCCTTACACGTTCTTTTTCACTCATTACCAACTGCTTGGCGATCCAAACAACCCGGATGGGGTCAGGTATCACTCCAATGGCAAACCCTCTGCCAAAGCGCCCGATGGCTCCAAGATCATCCTTACAGGTAAGGGCGGGTGGAACCCAAAGACAGACACCGCTAAGGGCGGTGGTCACTATACCATTAGGGGCTCCTCTGGAGCGGTCAAAGCACAGGGATCATGGCGAGTAACCGACTTCAGATCGTTTGAGCAATTCAGTGGTTGGTGGGGGTTGGGTCCAGATTTCAAGGAGAAAGGGTGGCAGGGACCCCCTGGATCGGCTTCCTTCTCAGGGTTTCTGACGCTCAAGGTGAGCCTTGAGAACCAGGGAGAGGGTACCCTTGTGGCCTGGTGTCTGATGCCCCAAGTCCTCAAGAAGCACCCACATCTTGCCAATCCGGACGGTCATGTGGGAGATGGCATCTCGCTGACGGGGGGTAAGTTCGATTTCACGAACTTCAAGGAAAATGAGATGAGCTTAGAGGGCGTGATGTTCTATTCGACCGACCCAGCGAGCGGCGGTTATGTGTTGACTCCTGAGGGGACTACCGTTCGCAAGTCGGCGGCTGATGACGATAATGGCGACTAACTCCAAGGCGAGCGCCACCGGCGGTACTTAGCTCGTGTGAGCGCTCGTCTTGATGGCGACGAGTTGGGCGCTGGTGAGGTTTGATGTGGGGGATTGGCGCTTTTGAGGCACGGTTTGTCGTAATTCATCGCCGCTTTCTAGATCAGGGCGATGCAGGTTGGGCAAGGAGGTGACGAGATGAGCGACGCATCGTTGCGCCAAGGGGTAGTGGTTTACGTGTTGGCAGCCCTCTTATTGACATTCATTGTGGTAGCAGCCGCTGGGGTGTCTTGCCCCATACGCAGGGAAGCTACCTTCAGAGAATTGCTAATTCGAGACTGTCTTATAGAACAGGCAAAGAGCGTGTGTTTCTCACAAAGTAGCGGTCATACCCTGCAGAAGAGCCCCTAGCTCCAGTACGCTAAAGTCGGCGGGGCGATGCATCCGACCGTCGGATGTAGGTGTTCTCCGAAGTTCGAAGAAATCACCTTCTACGAGCTTCGGTGAATCAGGAGAAGCGGGACGAAAGGAAGATGGCAAGCGATGGCGGAAGATCGAGAACACGAGCAGACGCTGCGTCGGCATGTGGCGGAGATTGTTGCCCTAGAGAGCGACATCGAAAGGGCTCTCGAACACCAGCTGGAGGAGGTGCACGCTCATCCCGAGACGGCGGCGGTGGTGCGGCACTTCCGCGAGATAGCCAGAAGCCAGCGACAGGCGCTCGAGGCTTACCTGGAGAGGCCAGGAGACGAGACCGTCGAGCCGACCGGGACCGCAGTTGCTGCCTTGTTTGGCGCAAGCGCGGGTGAGGCGGATGGCGTACAGACGCCAACGGTGTCCGATGTGCTACGAGCTGACTATACGGCCTTCAACTTTGCCGCGATCAGCTACGCTACGCTGTGCGAGATGGGGCTTCGCCTCTACGATCCACCCCTGCGCGAGATCGCACTGCGGCACCTGCGGGCGTACGCTGAGGCAACGCAGCAGATAGACCAGCTCATCGCCAGCGTGGTCGCATGGGAGCTTGAGCAGCAAGGGTTGGAGTGCCGCTGCATATGCCCCATGTGCAGCATGGGGGTGTGTGGCTGCGTGGCGGCCGGCACCTACTATGTGAACGAAGCATGGCGCGAGACAGCGCCCAGTAGTGGAGAGACAGAGCGAGGGTTCCTGCTGCTTCCTCCGCGAGCCGGCAGCTCGCTGTCCCTCACCGACGCTCAAGGAGGAGATCGCCTCTTGGAGGTAGACGATCAGCCCGTGGAAAGCATCGCTGAGATCCAAACTGCGATCCGCAAGCACTCGCTCGGAGAGGAGGTTAGAGTGCTCGTGCAGCGTGGCTCTGAGTCTCCGCGAGTTATCCGCGCCAGGCACGTCAGCGACATCCCAAGCACCTAAGGAGCAGAAGAGCCGGAGTTCGCAGAATTCATCTTCTAGGCACTCGAGTGAACAGAGTCTACTAGACACATACGCGATATGAAATGTCTGTCCAAGTTCGCCGACCTGAGGAGCGTGACTATGCAGGTAGAGGTGCTGTACATCGACGGTTGCCCGACCTACCAGGAGGCGGAGAAGATCTTGGGAGGGGTGCTTGCCCAGGAGGACGCTGAGGCCGATGTCGAGTTGGTGGCGGTCAACACCGACGAGGAGGCCCGAAGGCTCAGGTTCCCCGGCAGCCCGACGATCAGGGTTGACGGCGAGGATCTGTTCCCCGTGGCGGACCGCGCAGGGTACGCGCTCAGTTGCAGGATGTACGCCACCCCGGAGGGGCTGAGGGGTTCGCCCACGGCAAAGATGGTGCGGGCCTCGTTGGCCGAACACAACCTTATGACGGGTGTGTCGTAGTATCGGGCAACCAAAGGCACCGGGGAAGGCGAACCAGCATGACGGAGGCGAACAAGGCCATCGCAAGGCAGGTCTACAAGATCGTCTCGACGGGGGACTTCGGGCGGAAGAGATCGTGGACCAAAACGCGCCAGACAGTGAGCTACTTCCAGACGACCCGCCAGCCAAGCTCATCGACACCTTCAAGCAAACCTTTGCAGAGGCCCGCGCGGGCTTCCCCGACCTCAGCATCACCATCGAGGACGTGATGGTCGAAGGGGACCGGGTGGCGGCCCGTGTCGTTATGCGCGGCACCACCGGGGAGAGTTCCAGGGGATCGCTCCCACCGGCAAGCGGGTGGAGGTGAGAGCTATCGACATGTTCCGCATATCGGACGGCAAGATAGTGGAGCACTGGGGGGCACGCCGACGACCCCACCGACTTCCTGCGGGCACCGAAGTGCTCCTGAACTTCTGAGAATCTATCTTCCACGCAATCGCGTGACCACGCACTCGGGTGAATACTCGGATGAACAGGTCCGCCTTGACGCCCGGGTTCTATTCAACTAATCTGTTGAATATATGAACGCTGCCACCCACAGGGAGTTCAAGGACCGCCTCTTTGAGCAGTTCGCCAGGGTGGGCAAAGCTCTGGCTAGCCCCAAGCGCCTGGAGATAGTGGACCTCCTTGCCCAAGGGGAGCGTACGGTCGAGGAGATCGCCAGGGAGACGGCCATGTCCGTGGCCAGCGCCTCGCAGCACCTCCAGGCGCTCAAGGCGGCGCGGATGGTCGAGGCGCGCCGCGAGGGGCTCTACATGCACTACCGGCTGGCTGACGAAGACGTGTTCCGGACCTGGCAGGCCGTCCGCGCCCTCGCGGAGTCGCGACTGGCCGAGATCGACAGAGTGGTCGAGGCCTACCTGGTGGACCGGGATGCGTTGGAGGCCGTAGACGCCACGGAGTTGATGGAACGACTGAGCAACGGGAACGTGGTCGTTCTCGACGTCCGTCCGGAAGAGGAGTACCGGGCCGGGCACATACCCGGGGCTCTCTCCGTACCCGTGGACACCCTAGAAGCTGCGCTACAGACCCTCCCAAGAGACCGGGAGATTGTCGCCTACTGCCGGGGGCCCTACTGCGTGTTCTCCGACGAGGCGGTTGCGCTTCTCAGGTCGCACGGCTACCGGGCGCGCAGGCTACGGCAAGGGCTGCCCGACTGGCGGGCGGCCGGGATGCCCGTGGAGGGCTAGAACAGGAGTCGAACGTGACGGAAGGCAACATCGACGCGATGACCTTGAGGGACATGCTGGAGCGCGGCGAGCGGGTCACGGTCGTGGACGTTCGCAAGGGAGAGGACCACGCAGAGTGGTCGATACCCGGCAGCGTGCACGTCGACGCTTACGATGCTCTGAACGCCGGCGACGATGGGGCCATGGAGGGGCTTGAGCTGCCGGAAGGGGCGCCAGTGGTAACCGTGTGCGGGCGTGGCCGTTCGAGCGCGGTGGCCGCGGAGCAGTTGCGGCGTCAGGGATACGAGGCGCTCTCTTTGGGGGGTGGGATGAAGGCCTGGAGCCTCGTCTGGAACACGGCCCAGGTGCCCTTGCCCGGCGTTAGTGCCGAGGTAGTGCAGATGCGTCGCACCGGGAAGGGGTGACTCTCCTACGTCGTCGGGTCCGACGGCGAGGCCGTAGTCGTAGACGCCTCCCTCGAACCGGAGGTGTACCTCTGGTTGGCCGAAGGACGCGGCTGGCAGATAGCCCGCGTGCTCGATACCCACGTCCACGCCGACCACCTCTCCCGCTCAAGGAGGCTGGCCGAGCTAGTCGGTGCGACCCTCCACATGCCTGAGGGGGCTCCGGTCTCCTATTCGTTCTCTGCTCTCGGGGACGGGGACGTACTCGAGGTCGGCTCGGCGACGCTGGAAGCCGTCTGGACCCCCGGGCACACCCCCGAGAGCACGAGCTACTTGCTGGACGGGCGGGCTCTCTTCACTGGCGACACGCTCTTTCTCTCGGCCGTCGGCCGTCCCGACCTGGACGCCACGCCGGAAGGCTCCCGCGAGAAGGCGCGAGAACTCTACCGCTCCCTGCAACGTCTCCTCGCCCCCGGCCCCGAGACGCTCGTCCTGCCGGGGCACACGAGCGAGCCCGTCGCGTTCGACGGGGAGCCGATCTATGCACCGATCTCCGAGGTGCGAAACAGGGTAGGGTCGCTGCTGGAGGACGAGGACTGCTTCTTGCATAAAGTCGCCGGAGGCCTCTCCCCCACGCCGGAGAACTACAAGCGCATCGTCGCGCTCAATCGCTCAGGAGAGCAGCCAGAGGACGACCCAACGGAGCTCGAGGCCGGCGCCAACCGTTGCGCCGCCGGCTAGCCGAGGCTGTCGCGCTTTCATGGCATCGGGGAACCGTTCGGGTAGCCGAACCTCGCCGGACGTCCGACTCGGGCTGAGGGAGAACCTGGAGCAGTTCTTGCTGCTGGTGCTGGTGAACGCCTTCGTTGGCGGGATGGTGGGCCTGGAGCGTACGGTGGTGCCGCTCGTCGGCTCCGAGCAGTTCGGGCTGGTCTTGAGAACGGCCATCTTCTCGTTCATCGTCACCTTCGGGCTGATCAAGGCTTTCTCCAACCTCTTCGCCGGAGGCCTCGCCGACCGCTTCGGCAGGAAGAAGGTTCTGGTGGCGGGCTGGGTAGTGGGGGTGCCGGTGCCGTTCATGATCATGTACGCCCCTTCTTGGGAGTGGATCGTCGCCTCCAACGCCCTGCTTGGCATCAACCAGGGCCTCGCGTGGTCCATGACGGTCATTATGAAGATAGACCTCGTGGGACCGCGCGGGCGCGGCCTGGCAGTGGGCCTCAACGAGTTCGCCGGGTACCTCGCCGTGGGCCTCACCGCTTTGGCCACCGGCTACCTCGCGGCCGCCTACGGCCTCAGGCCCGAACCCTTCTACCTCGGTGCCGCCTACGCCGTGCTAGGGCTCCTGGTCTCGGTCTTCCTCGTGCACGACACACGGGAGCACGTCCGCCTGGAGATGGAGGAGCACCCGCCGGAGCAGAACCCATTGAGCTTCCGGGAGGTCTTCGCAAGGACCACCTACGGCAACCGCAACCTCTTCGCCTGCTCGCAGGCGGGGCTCGTCAACAACCTCAACGACGGCATGAGCTGGGGGGTGTTCCCGCTGTTTTTCGCGAGCTACGGCCTCGGCGTGGGACGCATAGGCATCCTCAAAGCCGTCTACCCGGCGGTCTGGGGGACCTTGCAGGTCGCGACCGGACCCTTGAGCGACCGATGGGGGCGCAAGGGTCTGATCGTGGCTGGTATGTGGGTCCAGGCGGCTGGGATCTTCATCACCGTGGCTACCAGGAGCTTCGGCTGGTGGCTGCTCGGGAGCGTCCTACTGGGCCTTGGCACGGCGATGGTGTACCCGTCCCTCATCGCAGCCGTGTCGGACGCTTCCCATCCCTCGTGGCGGGCACGCTCGTTGAGCGTCTACCGCTTCTGGCGGGATCTCGGCTACGCGGTAGGCGCGCTCTCGGCCGGGATCATCGCCGACACTTTGGGGATCTCGTGGGCCATAGGCTCCGTGGGAGCATTGACGTCTATCTCTGGAGCAGTCGTGGCAGCCGCCATGCGGGAGCCGAAGAAGGTGTAGCGAGAGAGGGTGAGCGGACCGGTGAAGGATATGGATTCGAAGTATGTGCAGGCGTTCTTCGAGCGGGTTGCGGGCGACTGGGACACGATGCGCCTCGCCTACTATGACGAGCGTGTAATCGAGAGGATGGCCGCTGTCTCCGGCGCGGTCGGCGATATGGCCGTGGCCGACATCGGCACCGGCACGGGTTTCGTCGCCGCCGGGATCGCCCCCAAGGTGGGGCGGGTGCTAGCCGTGGACAACTCGCCAGCCATGCTGGAGGTGGCGAGGAAGAATCTCGCCGAGTTGGGCATCGCTAACGTCGAGCTGCTGGAGGGCGACGTTGTGGCGCTGCCCCTGAAGAGCGCCTCCGTGGACGCCGCGTTTGCCAACATGGTCCTCCATCACGCAGAGGACCCTGGGGTGATGTTGCAGGAGATGGTCCGCGTTGTGAAGCCCGGCGGCACGGTCGCCATAGTGGACGAGGTCGATCACCCCTACGGTTGGATGCGCGAAGAGCACGCTGATGTGTGGCTGGGCTTCGAAGCGGAGCAGGTCGAAGGGTTCTTCCACGAGGCAGGCCTGACCAGTTACGGTTATGAGTCCTTGGGGATGCAGTGATGCATAGAGTCCACGACCTCGGGCGAGGTCGCCGACATAAAGATCTTCGCCGCCTGGGGAATCAGGGGAAAAGACAAATCATAAGCCGATAGGACGCGTCAGAGCGAGTCGTTCGTGGAGAGTAAGTACCATACAGGAGGAGGACCGATGGACAGAGAATCGGCGCAAGGACCTGACTCTATTCGAGCTTCCGTTCGGCTTCGCGGATCTCGAGGCGTCTGCCGCTCGCATGGGTGAAGCCGCCAGTTGGCAGCGGCGGGTTGAGGCGTTCGTCCTCGACCGGATCGGTGACCCTCCCGCTCGGGTATTGGAGGTGGGATGCGGGAAGGGAGATTTAAGTATCACCCTCGACCGCGCCGGTCACGCCGTCACCGCCATCGACCCGCGGGCGCCCGAAGGCTCAATCTTTCGACGCGTCGGGATAGAGGAGTTCTCCGAGCCTGGATCGTTCGACCACGTCGTGGCGATCCTGTCGCTGCACCACGTAGAGAACATCAGTGGTGGCCTGGACAAGATAGTCAGCCTTCTCCGCGCAGGAGGGACCCTTGTCGTCGTAGAGTTCGCGTGGGACCGTATCGACGGGGCAACGGCCGAGTGGGCACTGGCACGCCTCCCCGACGCCTCTGCCTCGGGGAAGCGCTCGTGGCTGGAGCGATGCTGCCGCGTGAGGGCGCACGACGGAGGCGACGAAGTGGGACACCTGCATGCCGAAGCCCACGTAGCGAGGTGGGCAAGCGAGGAAAGGCTACACGGTTCCGGGCGGATGCGCGAGGAGATCGGACGTCGCTTCGTCGAGAGATACTTCTCGTGGTGGCCGTACCTGTACCCGGACCTCGACGACGACACGTCGGAAGCAGACGAGCTGGCGGCAATAGAGGCGGGAGAGATCAATGCCACGAGCTTCTGCTACGTGGGCGCCGTCACGTCGAAGAGGAGCGTTTTCACGCGCTGAGCGGGTGCTGGACGTGCTCCGAATTCTTGGCGAGGCGGACACGAAAGAGCTTCCGCACGTCATGATCTAACGCGCAGCAGAAGTCGGGCATCCTCGAAATGGGTGCCTCTGCCAAAGCGGTCTCGAATCCGGCGGTCGAGGCCAGCCTCAGGTGAGAGCCTGACAAGGCATCGTGGGTGACCTCGAGCAGGCCATCGGCTGACGGGTTGCAGTACGGTTGCGGTAAAGCGAGGCTCGGCTGCTCTGCCTTACCTCACGTTTTACCTGCAAAACAGCACTTTTTGGAGAGCTGACGAGCGGACTCGAACCGCTGACCTAGTCTCTTTACGAGTGTGCTTGCGCACGTTCTAGGGCGTTCTACCACGTCCGGCGAATCGGCCTATCTATGGGGTCTTCGGCGTATCGGAGACAATCATGTGTCCGTTGCGTACTAGCTTGTACTAGCCCGGTTGCAGTTCGGGTTGCAGTAAGTTTCGCGGTCGTGCACCGCGGCGTGAAGATAATAGCTTATAAGGAGGCCATGCGCCGCTAACCCTGCCCCTCTTGGGCAAGAGCGGGATCAACGACTCGCCAGGTGTGGGTCCAAGCAATGGTGGCGGTCGCTGTGCTGGTAGGCAGCACACGCTGTGTGGCTACGGAGAAAAATATCGGACCAGCGAACCGCTGATGTGAGGTGAACCCTCTAAGAGACCCCAATTGGGCACTTTGATGAAACGAAGATCGACGCGGCGCGTCAGACTTCGTCTGATGGCATCATGGTGGTGGGAAAAGAGTTGGAGAAAGAGAGCCATTACTATGCGCGTCGAGGAAAGCATCGAAATCAATAGACCCCTCGAGGAGGTCTTCGACTACGTCTCCGACGTGGGCAACTTCCCCCAGTGGATGGCCCACACTTTGGAGGTAGGCAAAGACAAAGCAGCCCCACCACAGCAGGGCGATACGTTCACCATCGTCATCAAGTGCGTTGGTCGCCACTTCCAAACGCCCTATGAGAGGACTTCTTATGAGCCTAACCGACGCTATACCGATCGAGCCTTAGGCGGCCCGGTCCCTAATCAGCGGTGGGACTACACCTTCCAGGAGGTAGCGGGTGGGACGCGCTTGAGGCGGGCCGTTGAGGCTGAGGTGGGTGGCATCCTGAAGCTGTTGGAACCGCTTCAGAAGCGGGTAGTGCAACGCCAACTTAGAAAAGACCTAAAGACGCTAAAGGATCTGCTGGAGGCACGGTAACTTCGAAAGGCCTATCAACCACAGCCCGATCTTCGCTAGTGCGGGCGTTCTCACCCGATGGTCGCGTCGCGTACCCTCGCGTAGGGATAACGCTCCTCCTAGAGGCGCTGCACCTCCCTCTCGCACTCGGCCTTGCGCAGGTGGATACGCCCGGAGGACTCGATCGTCTCCCCCGAGACCGAGCGTAGCCTCCACCAGTAGCCGTCGAACACGTCCCCGAAGATGAAGAACTTCGGGTCGCCGTCTTCCATGTCAGGCTCCTTTCCGAACGCACGCGAGTGCTCGGAGCTGGGGGGCTCCTGTTCGTCCCCCCTCCCTCCCAGGGCCGCATTCTCCGCCGGGCACCCTAGCAGGGCGCCGGGCAGGCGTCACCCCTATACCTCTACCTGACCTTGTGCCCATAGGTTTACCGACCACCACATGTGGGACTTCGGTAGAGGTTTGCAGGTACGGGTCGCGGGTGGTGGCATTCCGCGGATGACACGCGCTTTTAGCGGAGAGTTTTCGCCCCCTTAACCCGCGCGCTTCGGGCGGAGTGTAAGCTGCCTCGTAGGCGGGCGTCGCCCCTAGAGAGTGCAGGCCCCTCCGTGGGCGCGCTCGCGTTTTCTCTCGGGCCCCGGATGCCGCTTTGATACCACTTCAGCTTGTTATCCCCTCCATCCGGGGCTTCGGCCGCTCGTTCGGCCGCCCGCGCAAGAACCGGCCCGATAACGATCTTCTTAGAACTCCGTCAAAGCGGAAGTCCAACTTCGGGGAATTCACCTTCTCCGCCACGCTGGGCGAGGAGGCGAAGGCACCGAACCGGCCGTAAGGAGGGCATCGCACAGCTCGAAGAGGACGTCGGCACGCCGCCCGAAGCATCCGTAGAGCCGCAAGCGGAAAGCGGAGAGCTTCTGCGCCGGATCGCTAAGCCGTGCACTTTCGTTCCCACCGTGGCCGTCGCAGACCGGTACCACGTGAAGGTTACCTTCCTGGAGACGGCTAAGGTGGCGACAGCGGCAGACTGGCGCCACCTCCCGCTCGCCTGCCCTCACGGCGGACCTTCTTCCTCGTTCCTGCCCTCTTCCAAGTCCGCGCCGACCACCTCCAGGTCCGACACGCGGGTGCCGGATTCGAAGAGGCGCTTGAGGACCTCCTCGGGCCGGGGCGTCAGCAATCTCGTGACCCCATCTTCGGTACCCAAACCCTCCACGGGGAGCCCGTCAAAGAGTGCAAGCTCTACGCGCTGGGGCGTGGTGAAGCGAACCCGCTTGCGTCCCACACGGGCCTTGATGGCCGCTGCGGCACCCTCGGCGACAACCCGGCCGCGGTCGATGACCACGACGCGGTCGGCTAGGGCGTCTGCCTCCTCCAGGTAGTGGGTGGTGAGAATCACCGTCCTCCCGGCCTCGACCGAACCGCGCACCTGCTCCCAGAATGACCTGCGTGCCTCGACATCGAGTCCCACCGTCGGCTCGTTCAGGAACAGGACCTCCGGGTCGCCGCAGATCGCCAGGGCGTAGAACAGCCGCTGGCGCTGGCCACCGGAGAGGGAGCCCACCAGCGCTCGCTCCTTGTCTTCCAGGCCGGCGCGCGCGACGGCCTCGCCGCGCGGAAGCGGACGGGGGTAGTAGCTGCTGAAGAGATCGACGATCTCGCGCACCCGTAGCTCGTCGGGGACCCCCGACTCCTGAAGCATGACGCCGACCCGGGAGCGGGCTGCGAGATCCCGCGGACGGCGACCGAGGAGGCGTACCTCTCCGCTCGAAGGCAACCTCAGACCGAGCATGATGGCGATCGCGGTCGTCTTGCCCGCGCCGTTCGGCCCCAACAAGGCGACGACCTCGCCCCGCTCGACGCGGAAGTCGAGCCCGGAGAGAGCTCGCGTCTCTCCGAAGTGCTTTACGATTCCCTTCATCTCGACCACCGGTGTCACGCGGCGAGTCTCCCTACTCTCGGGTCGAAGATCTCCATTACAACAGAGCGGACGGATGAGGGTAAGATCGGACAACCGAACCTTCGCGTAGGCCACACCGACCCCAGACCACCTGTGTCCCTTCTACAATGCGTTCTGTCTTCCTATCGCCGTTGCTCGAGCCATACGTCGAAGATTTCGCCAGAGCGGACCTCGCGCCGCACACCTACCACAAATACAAGCTGCAGATCAGGGAGCACATCGTTCCGCCTTCGGTACGATGAAGCTCTCCAAGCTCGACACCCCGAACATCCAGGCCCTCTACTCTTCGAAGCTCAGGGACGGTCTCAAGCCCTCGAGCGTGAGCTACTCGAGCTACCGACGCCGGGACTCGCGGCTAGAATGAGGGCCGGCTTCTCCGCTGTGAGGTAGCGGGGGGCTGGATAGGGTCCGCTCGAAAACCTGATCGCCACGTGCGCTCCGAAACGGAATCTCAGTCTCCTTCACAATACCCTTCCTTTCTTGCCTACGGTCATCCGCAATCCTTACGTTCCAATCGATTGGCCGTCCTGAGGAGGCGGCGCTGTACCGCCGACTGCCTAAACCGGAAGATCCTCTCCAATTGTAGGCGCACCAGAGGATGAAAGAAATCGCCTAACGGCGCAAACGGCAGCCGGTAGTGTACGGTGTCCTCGATGATGGTCCCTTCCCCATCATCGTAAAACCGGTGGGCGTGTCTCCAGAGCCGATAGGGGCCTCGCACCTGCTCGTCCACGAACCCGACCGGTGGCTCCCAATCCGTGATACGCGCTTGCCAGCGCAACGGTACTCCGAGAAGGCGTAACCTGTAGTCGATCAAGGTCTCTTCTTGCATCCGGATCGGGGACGGCGTGAGGATCCGGAAGCGCAGTTCCGGGGGCGTGATAGGCTCAAGGTTGGCCGCGTCGGCAAAGAAGGCGAACACTTCTTCGCGCGGCAGCGGCAGACTCATGGACATCGTGAAGACGTGCGTGGACATGTTCTAGATTGTAGTCGGCAGAGTTTCTTCGGCCGTGAGCTTTGCGAGGTAGCCCTGCTGAACAGTCTACACTTGGAGGCCGTATAGGGACGCAACCATAAAGAGGTGTGCGCTTGTAGCATGCTTCCCTTTACCACACCCGCCAGTTCGTTATTGAGGGACCTCCAGGTCCGTCCCGCCCTGGAGCTTCGCCGAAAAGAAACAGGTTCGCTGAAGCGCGGGTTCTACTTGGAATGAGCGGTAAGCTCTGTAGACTTGAGACACAACGTTACAGTACCAGCAACGAGACAAGTCGCTCTCGCCGGAACTCTGAAGGGAGAAGCTATGATCGCCAAACCGGACCTGCCGGTCATCCCGTTCGCGTCCCGCAAGGCATGGGAGACTTGGCTCGAAGAACACCATGGTACGTCGGGTGGGCTGTGGGTGAAGTTCGCAAAGAAGGACTCGCGCATCGAGAGTGTTTCCCATGCGGAGGCCCTCGAGGTCGCCCTCTGTTACGGCTGGATTGACGGCCAGGCAGCCAAGTTCGACGAGAACCACTGGCTACAGCGATTCACGCCGCGCAGGCCGAAGAGCAAATGGTCGAAGATTAACCGCGACAAAGTCAAGCAACTCATCGAGCAGGGTGAGATGAAACCCGCCGGTCTGCAGGAGGTTGAGCGAGCCAAAGCCGACGGTCGGTGGGATGCTGCTTACGAAGCGCAAAGCGAAGCAACCGTCCCAGATGATCTGCGGCGAGAGCTCGAGAAGAACGAGCTAGCCCGAGAGTTCTTCGCCACGCTCGACAGCAGGAACAGGTACGCGATCCTGTACCGGATCCAGGACGCCAAGAAACCCGAGGCGAGGACACGACGCATCGAGAAATACGTTGCGATGTTGAGTGAGCACAAGACGATCTACTCCTGAGCGGGTGTCCATGACGTCACGCTCTGCACCACTTCGAAGGTGCGCGCTACGCTCTCTACGCCTAATCGGCTTAGACGAGCCGGTTCTGGAGAGCCGACGAGCGGACTCGAACCGCTGACCTAATCTCATTACGAGTGTGCGGTCAGTGGTTGCCGAGGGTTGCACGGGTTTGCACATCCCGCATAAGAATAGGGTTTTCTGTTCCCTGTGTTGCCCACTATTGCAGGGTATTGCGTCCGGGTTAGGGTCAACTGGAGTAGGAAGTCCATGGATCATGCGTCGCCGGTTCTAGTTCAGGTCTCGCTCACGCGCATCAATATGCGGTGACACTAGATGTAGCTATCCCCTCCGATACTCTAGAGACACAATAGTCGCTATGGCACCTCAGGCGATCTAATTCAGGATCCTGCAAGCGAACTTCGGAGAATTCACCTTCCACGCACTCCGGTGAATAGGAGAAGCAAGCTCCTCCTCGTAGCCCTCCTCGCTCTGACGGCTTGCCTGGCAGCCACTATCCACGGTACGACGTGGTGGGGTAGAATCGCGCAGATAGTGGACTACGCGAAAGGTTCGGATGGCAAAGCAGATCTTGTTCGTCGAAGACGACGCCAACTTCAGGGAGGTCTTCGGCCACGCGCTGAGGCAGGCCCTGAGGGAGGAGATGGCTCCCGAGCGGCTCGACGTCGCGTTCGTTGAGGCTGGCTCCCTGGCCGAGGCTCGTGCACGGCTGAGGCAGGGCGATTTGGATGCTGCCCTGATCGACGTGACGATGCCCGACGGGAACGGGCTA
>DATDKO010000370.1:0-2248 GCA_036519935.1 Rubrobacter sp.
TGGATCCGCGACGCCTCCTTCTCCGTCTACGCCCTGCTCGGACTCGGCTACACCGATGAGGCCGCCGCCTTCGGGGGTTGGCTCAGGGACCGGATTCGAGAGCAAGCGGGTGAGAGCTCCGGCCCGCTGAAGATCATGTACAGGGTCGATGGCTCCTCAGACCTCGAGGAAGAAGCCCTCGATCACCTCGAGGGCTACCGCGGGTCCCGCCCAGTACGCATCGGCAACAACGCAGCCGATCAGTTGCAGCTCGACATCTATGGCGAGGCGATGGAGTCCATCTATCTCGCCGACACCCGTGGCCTACAAGTGGGGCACGAAGGCTGGACTCAGATCGCGGACATGCTCGACTGGCTCTGCGAGCACTGGAATCAGCCCGAGGAGGGCATCTGGGAGACTCGCGGAGGTCGCCAGGACTTCACCTACGGTCGGTTGATGTCATGGGTGGCGCTAGATCGCGCGGTTCGCCTGGCCCAACACCGGGGACGGCCGGCCGACCTCGCCCGTTGGATCACCGAGCGCGATCGCATCTACGAGGAGATCACGGAACGCGGGTGGAGCCCTAAGCGCGAGGCATTCGTCCAGAACTACGCCAATGAGGTCCTCGACGCATCGTTGCTGCTAATGCCACTGATGGGGTTCGTCGCCCCGCGCGACCCCATGTGGCTCTCGACACTGAGAGCTATGGATCAGGAGTTGGTCTCCGATAGCCTCGTCTATCGCTACGATCCGAGCGCTTCGCCCGATGGGCTACGTGGCACAGAGGGAACCTTCTCAATCTGCACGTTCTGGTACGTTGACGCGCTGGCTCGCTCGGGTCGGCTCGAGGAGGCGAGGCTAACCCTTGAGAAGATGAGCACGTACGCTAACCACCTCGGTCTCTATTCCGAGGAGATAGGGCTCACAGGCGAACAGCTGGGCAACTTCCCGCAGGCGTTCAGCCACCTGGCGCTCATCAACGCGGCGCTCAACCTGAACTTCCAGCTTGACCACGGCCCCGGCTGGGTTGAGCCGGTGCTCTCCGCCGGCCGGCGAGAAAACTAGCTCAGGATTGGCGTCGCATGCCACAAGCCAGCAGAGCACAAGCGCTGAAGGCCCATTGACGAGGACGCGAATGACATCCCCTGGCGTCTGGGAAATGCTGCACCTCTCGTGCAAGCCGACGAGGCGCTCGACTTCTCGCCTTTCAAGCCACTTGCGCTCGCGCTGCCACATTCGCCTTTCAGACAGTTTTTTGACGGAGTTCGAAGAAGAAGTTCGAATCATCTGCCGCCGACGTGGACGGCCGGGCGCCTCGTGCCGTCCGGCTCGGCCTCACGCAAGACCTCGTGGGTGACGGGGGCGGTATCTCCCTCTCCGAAAAGCAGGAATCGGAACAGGTACACGATAGGGTTGCCCTCGGTCCATCCGAAGTAGCAGTGCGGCGTCTTGCCGGTGGTGTCGCGCAGGTGCAGCAGCAGGGCGGCGATGGCGTTGGGCACGACCGAGCTCACCGCCCTCATGACCTTGTGGCCGCCGACTTCGACACCCCTAACCTCTAGAACTTCCTCGAACTCCGAGGCGTCATCAACGTCCACCTCCAGGAATATGATGGGGACGTCCTTGGGGATGTGGTTGTCCCCGCGCTGCTCTATCTCCTTGTGGTCGTATTCTGCCTTGTCGCCCGCCTGGCGCCGGTTGGCGACGATGTGGATCTCGCCGTCGCGGCTCGCCTCCTCAACGAACCTCAGCGCCGCCTCGTCGAGCTCTATGCGCTCCTGCCTGAGCTCGAGCGAGCGGTACACCCGCGAGACGAGCGAGGTGGCCACTATCGCCCCGATGAAGAACAGGGAGATCACTATGCCGTCGGGGCGCTTGACCTCGTTGGCCACGAGCGCGTAGACGAACACGGCCGTTACCACTCCGAAATAGATAGCGGACAACTTCGATCCCCCGCGCCAGGCCGAGAGCGTGACGGCGAAGGCGGCCGAGGACATCATCGCAAGCACGCCAGTCGCGTAGGCACCCGCCTGGGCGTCCACGTCGGCGGAGAAGACGATCGTGACCACGACGGCTACGGCGGTGTAGACGAGCACGAGGGGCCGAATCGCCCGCGCCCACTCGGGGGCCATGCCGTAGCGGGGCAGGTAGCGGGGCACGATGTTCAAGAGCCCCGCCATCGCAGACGCCCCGGCAAACCACAGGATAGAGATCGTGCTCAGGTCGTAAACCGTGCCGAAAGCGGTGCCCAGGTGTTCGTGCGCCAGAT
>DATDKO010000371.1:0-10979 GCA_036519935.1 Rubrobacter sp.
AGACCACGGGCCGCGGCACGGGCATCGACGACGAAACCCTGAAGCTCAAAGTTAACGTAGTGGAAGAGGCTTTGAAGCTGCACAGGCCAGACCCCGAGGACCCTCTTGGGGTTCTTGCGCAGATCGGTGGTCTGGAGCACGCTGCAAGCGTGGGTGTGATCCTGGCCGGCGCCGTCTACAGAGTACCGGTTATCCTCGACGGCGTAGTCTCGGACTCCGCCGCGCTCGTAGCCCGCGCCCTCGCTCCGCACTCGGCGGGATACCTCATCGCGGGCCACCGATCTGCCGAGCCAGGGGCTCGAATCGTCCTGGAGTGTCTGGAACTGGAACCACTCCTCGACCTGGACATGCGTCTCGGAGAAGGGACAGGAGGCCTGCTCGCCGTGCCGCTCGTGCAAGCAGCGGCCCGGATGCTCGCGGAAATGGCGACGCTCGAGGAGTTGGGCGTTGATTGAGCCTCTAGAGCGGAGATACATCGAGTCCCTGAGAAGTCCGCTCGCCCGTGTCGTCGAGGTTCATGGGGCGTTGGGCTCGACCCAGGAGCGCGCCCGCCAGCTTGCCCATGCTGGAACACCTCACGGAACGCTCATCGTCGCGGAGATCCAGACCGGGGGACGAGGTCGGCTCGGACGCCCCTGGGGATCTCCGAAGGGTGGGTTATGGATCTCACTTGTGCTGCGTCCCGGATTCGCTGCGAGTCTCGCTTCTCGCATCACCCAAACCGCGGCTGTAGGGGTTGCAAAGGCATTGTGGGAGGTCGGGGTAGAGGCACGCATCAAGTGGCCCAACGACCTGCTCGCTGGCGGGAAGAAGATCTGCGGCATCCTAGCCGAATCGAGCGCGGGGAACGCCACGGGACCGGCAGGAGAGAGGTGCCTCGACTACGTCATCCTCGGGGTGGGGATTAATGCCAACCTCGACCCGGCCGAGCTCGGGGTCCCTGACCGCAAGGTCACCACGATCCGGTACGAGTTGGGCCGTGACATGAACCTACTAGACCTGCTCCGCGCTCTACTCTCGAACCTCCAAACCGAGCTCGGCAGGATCAAGGACTTCGGCTCCGTACTCGAGGATTGGCGCAACTTGAATTGTACCCTTGGGGAGAGGGTGCGTGTCCTTCGTCTTGGCGAGACCATCGAAGGCAGGGCTGTGGACCTGACTGCGGAGGGCGCTCTATTGCTCGTTACCCGACGGGGCACCGTGGAATTGTTCGAAGGTGAGATCGAACACCTCAGGCAAGGAGTCGAGGTAAGGGGCGAGCTTGACCCAGATACTACTTGAGAGGGAGCCATGAGGCTACAGATATCCTCCAGTATCTTGAGACTAGCCAGGAGCTTACCGAAGTCCCGCGTCTCTAACTCGTGCACGAATTCCTACCGTTGGCGGGCGGGACAAACATGAAAAGTGAGTCGGCCTTCAGGAGCATCACTGCCGCGCTCCTCGTCACGGCTGCCGCGATCTCTGGCTATCATCGTCACAGAGCCGAGCAGGCCCGTGGGGAAGAGATCTCTTTGCAAGAAGAGGGGCTGCCGACTGCCGTGGCGCTGAGGTCGTCCGGGTTGGTGCTGATGCTCTCGGTTGTGGCTTACCTGATAAACCCGCGCTGGATAGCGTGGTCCAGTCTGGAGCTTCCGAAATTGCTACGCTGGTCGGGCGCCGGGCTCGGGGCTTTGTCCTTGGCCCTCGCGCTGTGGATCTTTCGCACTATTGGCAAGAACATAACATCCACGGTCGAGACAAGGGAAGAGCACGAGCTCGTTACCGGCGGCCCGTACCGCTGGGTGAGATATCCCCTCTACACGGTCGGGACCTCGTTCTTCGTATCGTTGAGCCTGCTAGCCGCGAACTGGTTTATGGGTCTGGCAAGCCTTGTGGTATTGGTGATGCTTTCGATCCGGCTACCCAAAGAGGAGGAGAAGCTGATCGAGAGGTTCGGAGACGAGTACCGAAGCTACATGAAGCGCACCGGGCGGCTCTTACCACGCATAGAGCGACATTAGTCCGGGACCCGTAGTTCCCGATCTGGCTGATTGTGTATTGATTGAATCATCAAGGTGTTACACATCGCTTGCTCTTCCCAAATCAGCTTCCCTGAGAAATCCTGTAGCCCGACACCTGTAACCTGATGCCTTTCTGTGCGGAAGGTCAGTCCTTTCGCACAGCGCTTCAGGCGGTAGGCATCTCCTCGTCTTCTTCATCCTCTTCCAGGATGGCAACCGAGGTGGCTTTGAAGACCAGGATCTTACCCCTCTCGGGGAAGTCTACGATCTCTACGTCCCCGGTTACGGCTATCTGGTCCCCGACCAGTTCGTCGGCATCCTGTACGGCCGACATGTCTATCTCCGTCTCCAGGACATAGCCTGTATGCTCCCCTCCGGCTTCCGTACTCGCGCGCTTTAGCTGTCCTTCGAAGTAGGCCATGGCAGATCCCCTTTCTGAATGTCGGGTGGAGATATAGTACCTGCATTCTCGATCGCGGACCGGGCAACTGTTCTCTGTGTGGACGCAGGACGAAAGTCCTCAAAATCCGCGAGCAGGTTTATTCCCTCGTAACGGTCCACCTCCAGGGACGGTCGATATCCGGCCGGGGGTAGAGTCAGCGTCGGCATCTCGTATTTGTGTTCGCCTTGGAGAAGGAGCCCCCCGGCCGGTTAAGAGCACCTTGAGCCGTGGGCAGTCACTCAGAAGGCGCGCCAGCGGCGGCCCTGCCTCCGGCAACCGCTTGAAGTTGTCCAGTAGGAGGAGTAGCTGTCTCTCACGCAGGTACTGCTCCAGCGGATATCGGACGGCAGGATCCGGGAGCACTGGCGCGTCACGGACACCCTGGACATGATGCAGCAGTTGGGAGCGATACCGGCGCCGGAGCATGCGTAAGTAGAGGATGCCTGACGGCATTCCGCAGCCAACCACGTCAACAGGACGCTCCTGTGACGGCAGCTTGCTATTCTATTTCTTGTAGGATTTAATACTCTCCTGGGCAGGAGCCTCGACCTTGGATCGGGCAGCGTTGGGAGGTAGATAAGAGGGATGAACGCAACGTTGATGTATGTCGGCATCGGGGCCGTACTTGCTATAAGTGTGGCGACCCTCACCATCGCCGTCCTTTTCTTGCAGACCGCGCGCCGCTACGTCGACTTGACCGAGAGACGCCTGGAGCTCCTGCACGATGGGGAAGAGTTCCTGCTCAAGCTCGTGCAGCGACAGGACCACGCTTTAGGGGTGGGCCGGGAGCGGGAAGCTGAGCGGCGCGAGAAGGTCCCCGAGACGGTCGGAGATCCTCATGAACGGCAGCAGGGCGAAGAATCCCCTGTCAGCCGGCGGCCCGAAGGGTTGGACCGGCGAGTCCAGGAAACGCCGTACAAGGGCAGCTCCTCTGAAGTAGAAGATGAAGAGCAGAGGCGGGAGAGGACACCGAAGTCGGACCCAGCGCCGGCGCGGCCCAAAGACGGTGCGCCGCGGCTTGGAGTTCAGGTACCGCACCCTGACGATGATGTGCCCGGACGCGGCTGGAACAACTCACCGGCCAGGTTCTTCCAGAAGTGCTACGACAGATACCTCGAGCATTACGAGGGCTACGTACGGCTCGCCGAGCGGCTTCACCAGATGCGCGACGAGGCCGACGCAGGCCCTGGCGCCGTCGGGAGGCTGGAGTGGGAGCACAAGCTAAGCAGGGCGTACGACGCCATAGAGCGGACTACCCAGAGGCTGGACATGCTCGAGGAGCACTACCCCGAGTTGGCGACCGATAACGATCGCATCTCGTCGCGCATCGGCACCGCACGACTCCATGCCGGGCTCGCTGAGCGCTTCGGCCGCGCACGCTGAACGCAGCGGATCTCGAGACTCGGGTCGACGAGCTTGATGGCGATCCAAACAGAGCCGTTGATGAACTCATCGAGAATATCAGGAGGCAGCTGAGCGACAGCCAGAAGCAGACGTTCGGAGAGACTTTTCTAAGGCAAGCTGCCATACTGCATATAGATGGCAATCCGACCTTACTTCCTGGAAGCATGGCCTGCCGTGTCGGACGAGAATGTATGCCGAAGTTTGGTCGACAGAAACGGTAGCGCGCCTGGAAGGATTCGAACCTCCGACTCGCGGTTTCGGAATGCGCCTCCATAGCTCCCATACCGTCCTGGCCTGTCAGCAAATCCGGCCTGTTTGCAGGGCTTTCGGCGATTGTGGTGCTTTCGTTCGTCTGCCCAGTTCAGCTCCGTTCTGTTCCGGTTGCAGTACGCTCTAGAAGCTTCGGGAGACGTAGAAGGACAGAGTAGAATGTAGGGATCTGATCTTGATTGTTGGAAGGGAGGCGGCGCGAGCAACTCTGGGAAGGAGTCAAGGCTCGGGCCACAGCATCCAGAATGAGTATGACAAAGCCAGAGGAGTTCGAGCGTTGCGCTTGGTATGGGGAGCTGGCAGAGGACGGCCTGGAGATCGAGGGCTTGCGCGCTTGCCTACCTTGTGCGGCCGATGAGATATTTAGAAGATCAGATAATAGGTGGTCTTCTAAGCGGACACCTGTTCCGCAAGAGCAAAGGTTCGAAGCGTTGTTCGATGAGCACGTATTTCGCGGAAACGGCAAGGCCTTGCCGCAGGATGGATACATTTCCTCCGCAGTTAACCAACTTTGGCGGGACGTGGAAAAGGTGCAACGCTGGACTAGATACGCCGACATACAACTATTCCACTAACAATCGGCCCCCCTCAAGTGCAACGCCTTTCCGGCAAAAAGGTGTTTTAGGAATACGTATTTAAACGCTATAGCATCCACGTAGCCACAACCGGACTGCGAAGGAGGCTGCATGGAGATGAACATCCTGGAAGTCGGGGAGAACGTCTGGCTCACCGTCCCAGAGGCGGCGCGAGAGCTGCGTATACCGCGCACTCGATGATATGAATTGATCAGTCGCGGGGAGCTTCCGGCCGTTCGCATTGGGGAGCGCAGCATCCGGGTGAACCGCAAGGAACTCGAGCGGTTCCTTCTGGAAAAGCGGCGTGTCGTTTCCGGCCTATAGGACGCGGCCCAGTCTAGTCACGATAGAAGATGAACCCTCGGGCGCTGGCAATAGAAGCACATGAGTCACTGCTGAACGGCAGTGGCAAGCTAGGATATTTTAAGCGGCGCGGGCTCTCCAAACACGTTGTCGAGGGCGCATACGTCGGTTTTCGTAATGGAGCCTTTACGTATCTCCCCGTATTGGTAGGAATGGCGGGCTCCTGGCAATTCATTGCAAGAGCGAGGGCCGGGATGGGACTGGCAAACGTCGGCAATGGTGAACGGGTTACGCGGACGATCTGCCGCCGAGAGGCCACGGTAGGAAACCCAACAGTCCGGTGAAGGTGATCCCGTTCGGCCTGGAAACGTTAGCAAATTTGAACACCGGGACTTCTGTGGTCCTCTGCTGCGGTGAAGAAGACGCCCTTAGCTTACGTCCGGTGGGTTATACGGCTCTCTCGCAGCCCGGAGCGGGGCTTCTTGAGCCTGTCTACTCCCGCGAGATGGCGGGGCTAGGGGTAGTGGTCCTCTACGACGCTGGTGAGGCGTCAGAAGCTCGTAGGGACGCCCAGAAGTTACTTGAGGCCGGGGCGGAGAGCGTTAGGGTGGCAGAGCGGGCGGCGGACGCTCCCAACGGCGCGGACGTGAACGGCAAGCTGGTAGAAGACCCGCGGGGCTTCGCGAGGTGGGCAGCGGGGATGATCGAAGGCGCTAAGCCGGTGTCGCGAGCGAGAGAGCGTGAACCCCAGCGCGATGGTGTGCCGGACGTTTATCTCTCAAGCCTGGAGATGCCGGAACCGAAGTGGCCGGAGCTTGATGATGCCGCTCGCTACGGCTTGCCGGGCGAGATAGTCGGTACTATGGATCCTCACACGGAGGCTGACCCTGTGGCGCTCCTGGGTAGCCTGCTGTGCGCCTTCGGTAACGCCATAGGGCGTGGCGCGTCCGTGAAACCGCCACAAGCCCGCAGAGAGGAGATGCGGCCCCTCTCTAGGGATCAGGTGGGGATGTTCCTCGATACGGTCAAGGGGGACCGAATGGAGGCTCTCTACGTACTGGCCGTCACCTCCGGCCTGCGGCAGGGCGAGCTCTTGGCCCTCAAGTGGGAAGACGTGGATCTTGAAGGCACGAATCCCACGCTCGAAGTTCGCCGTAACCTGTCGGAGACACGCGGCCGCCGTAGCGTTGTGACCCCTAAGAGCGGTCGCGGTCGACATCTCAGGCTCTCCAGGCGGGCCGTAAGTGCCCTCAGGACGCATCGCAAGCGTCAGCTAGAGGAGCGCGTGCGGAAGGCCGGGCTGTGGGAGGATCACGGCCTCATATTCCCCTCCGAGATCGGGACCCCCATGAGCGGGCGCAACCTCTACCGGGCGTTCAAGATCCGCATCAAGCGTGCCTCTCTGCCGCAGACGCTCCGCTTCCACGACCTGAGGCACACCTGCGCCACGCTACTACTGAGGCAAGGCGTGAACCCCAAGTTTGTCCAGGAGCTATTGGGCCACGCTGATATAAGCCTCACCCTGAACACCTACTCGCACGTTCTGCCCGACATGGGTGACGCTGCGGCCGGCGGGATGGACGCCGCATTGGGGTAGTTTCAGCCTTGCAGGCTTTGCACCTAGATTCTGCACTTAGAATTTGATGACTAACTCATGAAAGCCCAGACGATGGACGAAGAATGTAAAGAGATAGCCTGCAAAGCTGCTAAGAGGCTGCGCGGATAGGTGAGTAGTTAGTGTCTATATTACCGATCCGGCAGAGATGTAGGACGTGCAGGACCTCAGCGAGCCCTGAGTAGCGCGTGGTTTCATGAAGGGCTTTCGCGGCCGGTCCGAGGCGTGTAGGATATCCGCCGATGCAGCAGGGGTGTGTAGCGGGGACGTAGGGGGTGACGGGTTGGCAACCCGGCGGGTTACTATGCGGGAGGCGGCCGACTTGCTCGGTGTGAGCAAAGAGGCCATCCGCAAGCGTGTTGTAAGGGGTACGCTGCGCTCCGAGCTGGGGGAGGACGGGCGTAGGTACGTGTACATTGAGGCGGGGAGTGACGAGGCTATCGACGAGGTGCCAACCCATGAGCGTGATGTCCTCATGTCCGAGATGGTAGGGGAGTTGCACGATGAGCTTCACTACCTACGCGAGCAGCTCCACCAGGAACTAGAGCGCAGGAGCGCTGAGGCCAAGAGCTTTCAACAGACAATCAGGGCTTTAACCAGCGCAAACGCCTCTCTCACCGAACGCCTCCGAGCGCTTGAGCCACCACAAGGGACGTCCTCAGTAAACCAAGAAGTGGCTACAGATGGAGCGAGAGACGATTCGAACGAGGTTCGGCTGGACGCTGAGTGGTCAACCTTCGCGGTACCGAACGTGGAGTGGTTAGTCTTCGTAGCACCAATGGGGCCAAGCGTGGCCGCCATCCTCTTCGAAGTGAGCCTTTGGGGGCCTGCGGTCGTGCAGCGATGGTTCTACGCTGCGGCCGCCTTTGCCCTGCTTCCTACCGTTATTGGGTTCATATACGGGCGCTACCGTGCAAAGAGTTCCAGAATCAGGCGCGCTATACGAGAGCGCGAGATAGAGGCAGCGCGGCGTTCGCGAGCCGCTGCGATGCCGGTTGAAGTGCCACCAGACGAAGTTCGGGCGGCGATAGCAAGTGGTTTTATGGTGGCGATACTGACTGCCGGACTTTCGGCTGGCGGCGACTTCTTAGTACGCTATCTTTATGGACTTCCCGATGTCACTTCTCTCCTTGTGTTGGGGTCGATGGCTAGCGCTGTTTTCGCAGCAATGCTGTGGATATTCTCTGCCCTGTTCGGCATAGGGTTGGAGTGGCAGAGAGCGCGACGACGGAATGGTGAACTGACTAGAAGGCTTGACTTCCCAAGCAAACTCGGGTTTGTCGGAACACTAATAACTGCCGTGGCTGGTCTAATTGCTGCGGTGTGGGCAGCACAGATTACCGGTGGCTGACCGCCATTGATAATCGTCGAAACTCGCTTGTAGTGCCTGGCGTAGAGGCACGTCGTACGGACCATCTTCTCGCCGCGCTAGAGCGCATACCGCCGCAGCTAGAAGCGCCACGAGACGAGCACGCGAACAAGAGGAACTGATCGGGCGCCTGGAGGCCCTAGAGGGGGCCTTAGAACGGCAGAAGCAGAGCCATGGGTATGGGGCTTAGAGCTCGGTTACAGCGGCTGGAGCACCGTGCGCAGGGCAGCTTGGTAAGCTTCGAACTCCTCGACGGCAGCCGCTCCTACTACAACCCGCAAACCCTAGAGCTGTTTATGCATTGGACCAAGTGTCTGTCGGCGGGCAACCCCGACAAGTGGCCCGAACCGCCCGAAGCCGTGCGCAAGGTGACGGAAGCCAAGGACCCCGAAGCGGCACTTGAGCGCATCTGCGGCGGAGCCGAGTGGCTCCCCTACGACCGGGAGGCGCTGCTAAGGGAGCGGGAGATCAGGCCGCGCAGCCTCGTGGCAGGCCGGGACGTGTACGATCAGGAGGTAGAGGACCTCTCTGAGCCCTGAGAGCTGCGACGCTCCATTCTAAGGGCTTTCGCGGCCGGTCCAAATTGTTTTAAGTGCCTTCGGCTTGCTTATCCACAACATGTAGGGGGTTGTCCACAGACGAACACCCAATCTGGTAGGCGGGTATATCCCTCTCCGGGAGGAGCTAACATGCCCGCGAATGGAACCCCGAACGGGGAGGGTACGGTAGACCATCATCGTGGGGAACGACGATCGGAACAGCGCGTTCACATGAGTGAGGCTGCGGCGTTGCTCGGCGAATGCAAGGACGCCGTGAGGCTACAGGTGAAGCGCGGCACACTTCCCTCCGAGAGGAGTGCGGACGGAAGGGTGTACATGTGGGTGAACGTCAACCCCTACGCTGATCCCGACGGCGTTTGCCCTGAAGCGTCCACAGGGCCTACGGAGCGGCCGGGAAGGTGGAACCGCAGCCGACCGGCGAGGGTGCACAAGAGGGCGCACAGAGGTCCTGGTGTCGTAGGGTGTTCGGGGGATGAGTTGAGCGACGAGACCGTAGGTTGTCAGGACCACGAGAAGGTTGAGAAACACCGCGAGAGACCGCGGCGCCGGGCGCCTATGACTGGTCCACCCCAAGAAGAGCTGCGAGAAGCGCCCTCAAGCGGCGCAGAGCCCTCCGAAGGAGAAGATCTCTGGCTGCGTGGCAAAGACGCTCAGCCACTCGTTGAGAAGCGCCGCTCTTGGTGGTGGAGGATGTTCAGAGAGTGAGCGCTCAGACAACCGCCACGGTTCTCGCCGCGATTTTCGGTGCGGTATCCGGAGCGATCTTCGGAACCCTTGGTAGCTTGTTCGTCTTGCTCTACGGGCGGTCGTTGCGGTATCGGGGCGAGATCAAGGGAAAGGTCACCCTTCACCCGTTTGGGATGGGCGATAACCCAAGGACGCTTTATTTGGATCTGTTCAATGAAAAGGACGTGGGTGTTGCGCTTCGGGAATTTGCGCTCGTTTTCATGCCCCCCGGCTTTCTTTCCGGGAAAGGACGAGCCATATACACCTATCCCCGCGAGCACGCCACCGGGAAAATCATAGAGCCAGTGGTTTTGGCGCCCCAGGAGGCGATGAGGAAAGCGATGGTAATTACCGCTGATGATGCCCGACAAGGTGGTCCAGACGGTTCGCCCTTACCTTACGGGCAAAAGAGATTCTTGAGGCTTTCGGCGCGAGCGAAGAAACGTGGCTCTATTGTCGGGATTTCTCCGACAAGCAGTACTATTGGAAGGTGCATGCGCCATGGACAAGCGCGACCAAGTGACGTTTGTCAAACCCCGAGCGATGAGTCATTGGTGAAAGCTTCGCATCATTCACTGCGCCGCAACTTTATGCAGCCCACAATATCTAGAGTTTAGGGTTGGGTACTGGACGGGAGCAGAGCGCCATTTCTGGCCCTCGTAAGACCGGGGCTACGCAGGATCTCGTATATGGACTTCCGAGAATTCCTCTTCCACGCACTCGGGTGAATAAGGGCAATGAAGAGGGCCGGAGCCCCTTAGGACCCCAGCCCAGGTTTCGCGGATTGGCTATTTCCGGCTAGCGACGCCCTTGCGACTCGGCCAACTCGTCCCGGACATTCGCCTTGACTCCCCCGGAGCCAGGCTGCCCCACTTCCTCGGGGGCGGCCTCCTTGCGGTCCTCTCTCTTGCGCCTGCCTCGCCCGGCGGCTTCGTCCAGCTCGTCCCTGACGTTGTCCTTCGTCCCTCCGGCCTCCTTAATGCGGCCCGTTGTCTGGGTGCTCTGCTCGGCAGAGTGGGCTGCGTAGGTGCCGCTCTGCTCGATGGTGGAAGGACGCTGGAAGCCGTAGTAGGAGTAGACCTCGATCTCAAACTCTGGGGTGATCTCCCTGTCGTCGTTGAAGGAGGGGCCGTTCTTGGCGGTCTCCTTGTCGGTGGAGAGGACTATCGTCTTCCTCTCGTCGTCGATGGTAGCCGTCTCGAACGGGATCAGGGTGGAGTGGGTGCCCAAGAAGCCCATCTTCACGCCTATGTACTCGGGCCGGTCGTTCCCGTCCACGAATAGGTCGTCTACCTTGCCGATCTTCTCGTGGTTACTGTCGTAGACGGTATAGTCGGCGAAGCCGTCTTCTACTGCCGTAAACCCGTCGGTGCGCGTCTCGCTGTACAAGTGTTGCCTTCCTCTGGTAATGCTTCCGGATAGATAGTTACTTGTTATTTATGTGACCCACCTTGTACGGGAGCTAAACATACCTTGTCGCGATTTGCAGCTTCTAGCCCGCCGCCCGAAGGTGGCAAGGCATACCTCGGCAATCGAACTTCCGAGAACTCCGTAAAGCGGAAGTTCGGAGAATACCCCTTCTAGGCTGTGAGTATCCTAGAGAATGGTTGTGGGCGACGTCTTGGAGCGGCCTGACCCTCCTACTAGGTGAGCCAAAGGTGCCTTGCAAGTGACTCGTCGGCCGGACACCTTGGTGTCGCCCAACGGCCACCCCC
>DATDKO010000372.1:0-2616 GCA_036519935.1 Rubrobacter sp.
ATCCCCCTCCCCGAATAGGAGGAAGCGGAACAGGTACACGATAGGGTTGCCCTCCGTCCAGCCGAAGTAACAGTGCGGCGTCTTGCCAGTCGTGTCACGTAGATGCAGCAAGAGGGCGGCGATGGCGTTGGGCACAACCGAGCTCACCGCCCGCAAGACCTTGTGTCCGCCGACTTCGACACCCCTAACCTCCAGCACGTCCTCGAACTCGGAGGCGTCCTCCACGTCGACCTCCAGGAATATGATGGGCACGTCCTCGGGGATGTGGTTGTCCTCCCGCTGCTCGATCTCCTTGTTGTCGTATTCGGCCTTGTCGCCGGCCTGGCGCCGGTTGGCGACGATGTGTACCTCGCCGCCGCGGCTCGCCTCCTCGACGAACCTCAGCGCCGTCTCGTCGAGCTCTATGTGCTCCTGCCTCAGCTCCAGCGAGCGGTACGCCCGAGAGACCAGCGAGGTGGCCACGATCGCCCCGATGAAGAACAGCGAGATCACTATGCCGTCGGGGCGTTTCACCTCGTTGGCCAACAGCGCGTAGACGAACACGGCAGTGACCACTCCGAAATAGATAGCGGACAACTTCGATCCCCCGCGCCAGGCCGAGAGCGTGACGGCGAAGGCGGCCGAGGACATCATCGCAAGCACGCCGGTCGCGTAGGCGCCTGCCTGGGCGTCCACGTCGGCGGAGAAGACGATCGTGACCACGACGGCTACGGCGGTGTAGACGAGCACCAGTGGCCTTATGGCCCTCGCCCACTCGGGGGCCATGCCGTAGCGGGGCAGGTAGCGGGGCACGATGTTCAACAGCCCGGCCATCGCGGAGGCGCCCGCGAACGCCAGGATGAGGATGGTGCTCGCATCGTAGGCCGTGCCCAGGGCCTCACCTAGGTAGTTGTGAGCCACGTAGGCGAGCGCCCGGCCGTTGGCGCTGCCGCCCGGTGCTAGCTCCCGAGCGGGGATGAGCAGCGTCGTCACGAGGCTCGTGGTTAGGAGGTAGAAGCTCATGATCAGGGCGGCTACCGTGAGCATTTTGCGCGTGTTGCGGATGCGGCCCCTAGGACGCTCGGGATCGTCCCCCTCGTCGCCGCGCACGAGCGGCATCATGCCCACGCCCGTCTCGAAGCCAGAGAGCCCCAGCGCCAGCCGCGGGAACACCAACAGCGATACCCCCAGCATCAATAGTGGGTTGCCGTAGTTGGCGAACAGCGCGTCCTGCCACCTGACCACGCTCTGCGGGTGCGCCGCCATCTCGTAGAAGCCTACGCCAACGACGATGAGGTTCATGAGCAGGTAGACCCCGACTATGAATACCGCGATGCCGATGGCCTCCTCGAAGCCCTTGAGGAAGATGGCGCCGAGGGCGGCCAGGAGCACCAGCGTGACGAGCACCTCTTGGTCGTGCAAGAAGGACGGCACCAGCGGGTTCTCGACCACGTGCACGGCGGCGTCGGCGGCCGAGAGGGTTATCGTGACCAACCACCCGGTCGCCACGAAGCCCAGGAGGCAGAGCACCAGCACCTTGCCCTTCCAGAACGAGAGCAGCCTCTCGAGCATCGCGATCGAACCTTGGCCGTTGGGGCTCTCCTCGGCCACTCGCCTGTACATCGGCAGCGCCCCGAACAGAGTCAAGAGCACGATGAAGAGCGTGGCTATGGGTGAGAGCGCCCCTGCCGCGAGCGCAGCGATTCCAGGGATGTAGCCGAGGGTGGAGAAGTAGTCAACCCCCGTGAGGCACACGACCTGCCACCAGGGGTGCTGCTCGCCTCGGCCCTCCTTGGCCTCCGGGCCCGGCACGTCCTCGACTACTTCCGCAAGCAACCAGCGCCTGAGCCGGCCGGTCGGGGCCCTCGGCGAGACATCGGACCTCGACACTACGAGCCCTCCGAAGCCCGGCGACAACGACAGGGCCACGTCCGGCAAGATCCCGCTTCGGGCACCCGACTTTCCTCCTTCTTCCGCGCCTGCGGGGTTAGCCGTCGGGTTCGGGCCGAAAGAGCCAGGCCCTCCGCCAGTCAGGGAAGCCTACCCGACGATTCACCCGGAGGACCTAGTAGGTGGTTATCGGGTCCCCCACCCCGTTGCCATCCGGGGCTCGGCGTCTCTTGGCATCGTATCGTAACCCGGCGGTATACGCCTCGCGTGCGCGATTGTCAGCGCTCGCGACCGCCTTAGTCACCGGAGTGCGTGGAAGGGTTATTCTCCGAACTTCGCCCAAACGGCATTCTAGGAAGTGGGCATAGCCCCGGTCCACCACCTATGAGCGGACTCAGATCAGCCGATCTAGTAGCCCTCAGGAGGCAAGAAGAGCCCGGGTTGTTCGGTGATGCCCAACTGAGCCAACAGCGACAGCTGATCCCAGTAGCTCCACTCGCGTACGATCTTGCCATCCCTCACCTCGGCAAGCGCCGCCCCCGACACCGTCATACTTCGCCTGGTCGGGGGGATGGTCTGTCCTGTCATGGTAGCCAGCCGTTCGGCGTGGGTGCCGCTCGCTGTCCACTGGATGAGGACGTAATCGCCCTCGGCGAGGACGCTAAGCACCTCGAAGTGGATGTCGGGGAAGGCTGTCACGAAGCGCTGGTTGTAGATAGTCATGGTCTTCTTCAGTGGGACCGAGAC
>DATDKO010000373.1:0-2625 GCA_036519935.1 Rubrobacter sp.
TAGCCTTTTTCACGACTCGCCTCCGGTCAGGTCGCCCTGTCAATCTCGGTATGGTACCTGCTGCCCATGCGCCCACCCAGAGAGCCGCCGAGGAGCGCAAGGAGCAAGGCGGCCGCGGCGGCTACGAGCCCTACAACGCCGGCACCGGCCAGGTTGCCGGCCGTGGACACGATCCTGTCGACCAGGTTGGCGATGCCCTGGGCCATCCCGGCGGGCACGAAGCCGCTGAAGAGCGCGGCCGCCAGAGCGAGGATCAGGACAACGATAAACATCCAGACCAGCACCATGGCCCCGTTGCGCCCCCCGTCGAAACGCGCCAGTCGGCCGGCTACGTACCCCCCGAAGAAGAAAGTCAGGAAGATCAAGACCCCAAGCAGAGCGAGGCCCGTTATGACCGAGGCCCCGATCTGCCCGCCCGAAAGGTAAGGCGTGATGCCGAAGGGGACGAGCACGAGCCCGGCGACGGCCGAGAAGACCGCCCCGAGGACGATGGCGAAGACGAGCCCGAGAAAGCTCGCCAACCAGTCGACACCCCCGTACATGTCCCTGAGCCGGTCCTCACGCTCCTCCGCAGCCTCGAAGTAACCCCTCGGGTAGGGTGTCGCGTCCCTGGTCTTGTCAGGGTGGCCAGGCGCCCTGATAACGCGGGTCTCCTTGTCCTCGGAAGGCCTCTGGACCACCCCTCGGGTCTCGGAGGACTCAGCCTCCTCCCCACCCGACCGGACCTGGCGCGTGGCCTCGGTGCCGTTCTCGGTGGGTACACGGCGCGTCTCATCGTCCTCATCCCCAAGTGGACCCGTTCTGCGGCGTTCTTCGCGGCCCTCTTCCGGTCTGTCGCTCATCTCTCCCCTTACGTCATATCGTCGGTCGTCCGTCTGTAGTACAGTGTAGATTCTACCCTGCAAGCGTCAGAGGGGCACCCAAGAAGCCGACCCGGCACAGCCCCACAGGATGACGCCAACCCCTTCTTTATACATCAGGCCGAGAATCGGGCCGGATCGCGGGGCCTGGCTTGTACGCAGGGCCATATGCAACGGGTGGGGACCCTTCATATCATGGCTGGTGTTGCAGGCGAGTCCCGGCCCTGGGACTTGGTAAAGAACGAATATCCGAGGAGGCAAGCTTGGAGACGGCTGACAGGCAGAGCGTGTTGCGGCAGGCAGAGGAGAACAACGTACAGTTCATCCGGCTTTGGTTCACCGACGTGCTCGGAACGCTCAAGAGCTTCGCGATCACGGTCGAGGAACTGGAGGACGCCCTTGACGGGGGGATGGGCTTCGACGGGTCTTCGATTACGGGCTACCAGGACATCGAGGAGTCCGACATGATAGCCATGCCCGACCCCTCGACCTTCCAGGTCATCCCCTGGAGCCCGCAAGATGCGCCGACGGCGCGTATGATCTGCGATGTCAGGACGCCTGACGGCGATCCCTACGTCGGGGACCCGCGCCACGTACTGAGGCGCGCCCTTGAGCGGGCAAGCGAGATGGGCTTCGACAAGTTCTACTGTGGACCCGAGCTAGAGTACTTCTACTTCAGGGACTCCAAAGGCACCGAGCCTCTCGACTACGGTGGCTACTTCGACCTGACGACGCTCGACGCGGCAACGGCCTTGAGGCGCGAGACGGTTCAATCTCTACAGCAGCTCGGCATAAAGGTCGAGTACTCCCACCACGAGGTCGGCATCTCCCAGCACGAGATCGACCTCCGCTTCGACGACGCTATGGCGATGGCCGACAAGGTGATGACCTACAAGACCGTGGTCAAAGAGGTTGCCACCCGCCACGGCGTCTACGCCACGTTCATGCCCAAGCCCTTAAGGGATCAGAACGGCTCGGGGATGCACACCCACCAGAGCCTGTTCTCGGGCGGCAAGAACGCCTTCTTCGACGCGGATAACGAGTACTACCTCTCGAACGAGGCGCAGGCGTTCATCGCCGGCCAGCTGAGGCATGCGCGTGAGATCAGCATAATCTTCGCCCAGCACGTAAACTCCTACAAGCGGCTGGTCCCCGGCTACGAGGCCCCCGTCTACATAGCCTGGAGCCGCCGCAACCGCTCTGCGCTGGTCAGGGTTCCGCTCTACCACCCAGGCAAGGAGAGGGCTACGCGGATGGAGCTCCGCTGCCCCGACCCAGCGGCGAACATCTACCTCTGCTTTGCGGCGCTCCTGCATGCCGGCCTGGAGGGCATCGAGAAGGGCTACGAGCTGCCCGAACCGATGGAGCGCAATCTCTACCACCTGACGGCCGAGGAGCGCGAGAAGATGGGAATAGAGAGTCTTCCTGCCGACCTCGGGGAAGCGATAAAAGAGGCGGAGAACTCGGAGCTGCTGCACAAGGCGCTCGGAGAGCACACCTACACCCGCCTCCTACAGCTCAAGCGCGAGGAGTTCGAAGACTACAGGGTGCAGGTCACTCCCTACGAGCTCGAGAAGTATCTGCCGGTCTTGTAGGTTTCAGGCTACAGGTATCAGGTTGGGGCCCGGCGTGACCCGGGCCCCTCGTGCTCGAGCCTGGCTTTATCTAACCTTCGATGAGGCTCAGAACCTCAGGAAGGAGTGACCTTGTTGTGCTTATCGCTTCGCCCGAGTAGATGGTCTCGTTGCCGGACCAGTCGCCGAAG
>DATDKO010000374.1:0-4109 GCA_036519935.1 Rubrobacter sp.
CTGAAGCCCCCCTGCCCTCCGAAGGTCATCGTGCCGAGGGTCAGGGCAGAGACGAACAAACCCGAGCGTCCGAGGCGACGATACTCCATAGGATCCTCCCTACCTGGTTGAACTATCAGGGTGTGTACCAGCCTAGCACGAGAAAGTCGGTTCGGCAGCTACCGCGATTATCCGCACCGAGAAACCTTCGCGCACCCTATACGTATTGGATACGTTCGCAGGGCGAATTGCCGCATATTTATATTTGCCCTTACACCTGCCCCACACCCTAGAGATCCGCTAATCTCCTAGCCGCCGACTATCTCGGTAAGGTGGGACGTAGGCAGGCTATGGGAGGCCACTAGGTGACATACTACGCCACCGTTACCCATTCACTCCCTTTTTCTCTAGTCGGAGTGAGCAGTAGAGCTCCGAGGGCGTCGAATTGCGGTTCCTCGCCAATAACGCCACGCGTAAACAAGCGTTAGTCACCGGCGCACAACGGGTTCGAGCAACAGCCCGCACAGTTGCTCGCTCAGAACCCAAAGTCTGTTCCTATCCCGTGGGTCGTAAGCCTGCCGGTTTGCGCGTGCCTGCCGCGTCCCGTCGAAGTAGCGGCCCGTGATCCCTTCGATCTCCGGCGAGATGGCCAGACGGACAACGGCCTCCGTCCCCTCCTCGACCGTGCTCATGGTGTATCCGAAGGTGCTCTGGACCATCTTGGTATCCATCAGGGAGGCCGGGTGCAAGGCGTTCACGCTCACGCCGGTGCCCCGCAGGTGCTCGGCCAGCTCGAAGGTGAACATGACCTGGGCCAGCTTGCTCTGTGAGTAGGCTTTCATGGCATCGTAGCCCCGCTCCAACATGAGATTCGAGAAGTCCAGGGGGCTTTGCCCTGCAGAGGCGACGTTGACTATCCGCGCCGGGGCGGAGTCCTTTAGGAGTGGCAGGAGTAGTCTCGTGAGCAAGAAGTGGGAGAGGTAGTTGACCGCGAAGGTGAGCTCGTAGCCATCCTCGCTCTCCCTACGCTCTGGGGAGATGACGCCAGCGTTGTTGACGAGGACGTCGAGGCGATCGTGTTCCGAGAAAATACGATCCGCCAGGCCACGCACGGCCGCCAGCGAGGAGAGGTCTGCCAGATACGAGTTTACCTTCTCGCTGCCCGTCTGGCTCCTCAGCTCCTCGAGCGTAGCCTTGAGGCGTTCCGGGTTGCGACCGTGCAGCAGCACCGTAGCGCCCTTCGCCGCCACCCCTTGTGCGACGCGCCTGCCCAAGCCGTCGGTAGCGCCGGTGACGAGTATCGTCGCTTCTGCCACGTCTCTCACGGTCAATCCCCTCTCTGCATGACTTCACAGTTGGCCTGCTGCACAGTGTCAATCCTAGGGCAAAGACCGAGAGATGCCACGCCTGTTCAGGAAGTCCGCCCTGCGTAGTGCTCCTTCTGCACCACAGCATCTATCGTTCGAGCCAGCGAACGGCAAAACCTCCCCAGCAGCCGAATACCCTGGCGGCACGTCCGGGCGTGGTTGTGGCCTCCCGATGCGTCCTCGCTTGTCGGACGTCTTCGCCCGCACGCTGCGTTCCTTGCTGCACTCCTGGGGGGCAGGCTGCTAGACGTGTCAACAAAGTCACCAATATGGGGACCGTGTTGCTGTACGGTTGCTACACGAAGGATCTGACGGCCATCCAAGTAGCACTGTGTTAACCGTGATTTACCTGCAAATCACCACTTTTTAGAAGTGGAGCCGAGGGGATTCGAACCCCTGACCTCCGCCGTGCAAAGTCAGGTCGATAACGTCGTGATTGTTCGCCACTGTTCAAAAACTCCTGCAAAATGGCGCTTTCGCATTTGGAGGCATTCGTGTCTGTTCGCCGTTGTTCGTGTGGATTGGTGTGCTACTTGTGTACACCAACCTCGGGAAGCTCACAACGAAAGTCTGTAAAACGAGCGACCCGAGGCTACCGTCTCCTGATCCTGTGGCGCGGGAGCGTTTCGGCACGGGGCTAGAGTTTGTACAGTCGGATAGCGTTCCCGCGCAGCATGCTCTCGCCAACGGCCTCCGCTTCGGTCAGGCTCGTCTCTCCGTACGCGACCATCTCTCCTAGCGCCTGGCCGATCACGCGCCGGCCATCGATGGCACTGATCCAGTGCAACTCAGGCACGCCTATGCCGTCGGAGCTGTACACGAGCTTGGAGCTCGGGGCGACGCCTAGCGCTTGGCGCGTGAAGGCGAGCATCTCGCCGTAGCCCAGGAGGGGAATGCCATAAGAGAGGTCGAGGTAGACGTTCTCGTAGACGGCAGCCAGGTAGCCTCCCTGCCTCGTGTACGGGTAGCACTCGTGCAGCAGCACCACGGGCATGCCGCGGTAGTCCGGCTTCCCGAGCACGGCGCGCAGGTGCAGCGGGTTGCCGAGCAGGAGGTCGGTGTCGGCGTCGCCGTAGCCCACGTGGAACTGGACCGGAACCTCTTGATCGGCCGCCAGCGCGAACGCGACGTGCAGCAGGGTGTCGAGTAAGGGCTTGTGGACGAGCCGCGTGGAACCATCCATGGCGGATCTGCGGTACTCGCGGAACGAAGCTTCCGCCTCCTCGCGCGACCACTCCCGGATGTCCAGGCCCGTGCGGTAGGCGGCGATGCTTTTGAGCGCGACGTGGCCCCCGGGTCGCACGTCCTCGAGGGCGATGGCGAGCACCTCCTCCGTCGCGGCGAGGGTATCGTGTTCAGTGAGCAGGCTCTCCATCAGGACTTCAAGGCGCAGCATCGGCTCCGCGCGGCAGCCGCACAACTCACCCAGCTCCGGCACCGGGAAGACTTCTTCTGGCGGCGGGAAGCCCGTGTCGAGGAGGAGCGTATCTATGTTGGCGGAGCGAAGTAGTTCGGCGGTGAGCGCTTTGCCCTCCCTGGCGATGCGGGCGGCGACGACGTCATCCTCTGTGGGCTCGCAGCCGAGGAAGGGGGCGAGGTTGCGGATCAGGCGCCGGTAGAAGGCCGTCGTGGCGACGTGCTCGCGCGGCATCCCGGGGTCCGTGGACTCCGTGAAGGTCCGCTTCCAGGCCTCGACGTCCCCGAAGGCTTGGTCCGTCGTCACCCCGTGGCAGTGGTTGTCCACGACGGGTACATTAGTGAGATCTACGGATTCCATGGGCCATCTCCGTCTATAGCATCACGTCCCCGCCGTTAGGGCCGAGGGTCTGGCCCACGTAGTACGAGGCCTCGTCCGAGGCGAGAAAGACCACCGTCGGCGCGACCTCCTCAACCGCGCCGAAGCGCCGTATCGGGAGCGCGGCCTTGAGGGCTTCCTCCTGCTCCTCGCTCTCGGACGGCATGATACCGGTCGAGATCGGCCCGGGCGCCACGGCGTTGACCAGGACACCCCGCGCGGCCACTTCCCTGGCGAGCGCCTTGGTGAAAGCTATGACCCCGCCCTTGCTCGCGCTGTAGTGGGCGAGCTCCGGCGCCCCTACCTGCCCGAGCTGAGAGGCGACGTTGACGATCTTGCCCTCTCCACGTCTCAACATGTGCGGCAACGCGAAGCGGCAGCACAGGAACGTGCCGCGCAGGTTGATGCCGAGCACCCGATCCCACTCCTCGACCGGCATCTGCTCCAGCGGCGATCTGGAGAGCACGCCCGCGTTGTTGACGAGAACGTCGATCCTCCCAAAGGCCTCGATGACCTCGCCTACCATGCCCCGCACCTCGCCCTCCCGCGAGACGTCGATCCGGATGTAGAGCCCGCGCTGGCCTAGGCGCTCTACCCTCGCCAGCACCGGCGCGGCATCCCCCTCCTGCAGGACGTCGGCCACGGCGACGTCGGCGCCCTCGGCGGCGAAGGCCTCCACGATACCGCGCCCTATCCCCCGCACCCCACCGGTCACGACGGCGACCTTGCCCTCCAGCCTGCCCATCAGGCCTCTGGTCTCGGTTCTGGAGGGGTCGTCGCCGCGGCGACGAAGGCGACCGCCTGGGAGCGGGCGACGGCCCCTACCGCTTCGGCCGGTGGCAGGAACCGCGGGTGGTGGAGCGGCACGTCGGGGGTGTTTGGGGCGCCTCCGATGCCGACGAAGAGCATGAGCGTCGGAGCGACGCGGCCGTAGAAGCCGAAGTCGTCCGACCCGCAGGATCGCATCG
>DATDKO010000375.1:0-8644 GCA_036519935.1 Rubrobacter sp.
ACCTCAAGTGTAAGTACATTGTATAGTATGTTATCGATCGTACAGGAGGGGAGTTTCGGGAGTCTTTCCGGGTCTCCGGCGACGATACTGGAAGAAGTCGCGGAGCAGTGCGGCGGCTCTTTCTTGGAGAAGGCCCCTTTCGACGATGAGGGTATGATTGAGGCGGGTGTCGGCGGGGGTGTTGTGGAGGGTGCCTGCGTATCCGGCTTTGGGATCCGGGGCCGCGTAGACCAGACGAGAGAGACGGCTTGCGTGGGCGGCGCCGGCGCACCTGGGGCATGGTTCCAGGGTGGCGTAGAGGGTGCAGCCTGTCAGTCGCCAGCCGCCTATGGTGGCGGATGCACGACGGATCGCGAGGAGCTCGGCGTGGGCGGTGGGATCCCATGTAGCCTCGCGCTCGTTGGCCGCGACGGCCAGGATCTCCCCTCCCCTGGCGACGACAGCTCCGACAGGAACCTCGCCCTTTTCGGCGGCCTCCTCAGCGGCGAGCAGGGCGCGGCGCATCATGGCGATGTCGGTCTGCGAAGGATCGTGTGTCAGTGACGCCGGCACGAAGCCGATGATAGCAGTCTGTCCTTCGCTGATGCCGCTCCTGACGCAGCCAGGATGGGATCACACCCCCGGTCTCGCCAGTTCGCCATCGATACGGGCACGGATCTCATCGCGCACGTTTCGAAACGCCCGCAGGCGCTCTTCGTAGCCACCGGCTACCGCACCTCCGGTTTGCGGGCCCTGATAAAGGCAATGGCCGCTGGGACCTCACGCAGAGCCTCGGCGCCGGAGAGTCCCGCTATCTGCTCGGGGGGATACGAATAGGTTACCTCCACCGCGACCTCCTCGAAGCCGGCCTCTGGGAGCAGCGCTTCGTACTCGCTCTCCTCCAGCGCTCCCGAGACGTACCCCGACCACAGCTCAGCGCTCCGCGCGACACGGGGCGGCAACGTGTTCTTCGTACCGAGGAACACCACGTCGGAGACAGCGAACCGGCCTCCCGGCTTGAGAACCCTGAAGGCCTCACCCATCACCCGCTCCTTCTCTGTGGAGAGGTTGATCACACAGATAACCACTCCTCACATCAAAGAATCTTGATGTAAATGTAGATAAAAGAACGTCGATGTGTCAAGGATCGGCCAGAAGCCTTCAGCGCAATAGCGACACAACAGATGCCGAATCCCAAAGCACTCGAAACCAGAGCACCTCAGAACTTCGACTTCGTAAACATAGATCTGTAATACAGGTTTATACTTAGCTTGAAGTTTACGTTTATACTACAGGCTGACTCGAATTCGCGTTCTTCTGTGCTAAATGTGCTGCAAATTGGCATATTTTACTCTGCAGTATGGACTGCGGGTTCAATGTTGTGGGGATGCCGGACTGTACTCTCTACCGCCATTGACGCTTGCCCACTGGCGGGCTGAGAGGCCCCAGAGGGCTATAAAGCCTGCTGCTGCGGCCTCGTCGAAGGTGCTGTTGGGATCGTAGGTGGCAAGGTCTTCGCTGTAGAGTGCGTTTGGGGATTTGCGGCCCACGACGGTGCTGTTGCCCTTGTAGAGCTTGAGGCGGACGGTACCTGTCACGGTCTTCTGGGTCTCTGCGACGAAGGCGTCGAGGGCGGATTTGAGGGGGGTGAACCACAGGCCCTCGTAGGTAAGTTCGGCATAGTGCTGTTCGACGGTCGTCTTGAAGCGGAGGACATCTCTCGTGAGTGTCAGGGTCTCGAGGTCACGGTGGGCGGCTATTATGGCGAGGGCTGCGGGGGCTTCGTAGATCTCGCGGCTCTTTATTCCGACCAGGCGGTCCTCGAGCATGTCGATGCGGCCGACGCCGTTGGCGCCGGCGACGTCGCCAAGCTCGGATATAAGATCTGCAAGCGGCAGCTCTTCCCCTTCGAGGGTGGTCGGCAGTCCTTCTTGGAAGCCGATCTCGACGTACTGCGGCTCGTCAGGGGCGTCTTCGGGTGAGGTGGTGAGCGCGAAGACGTCCTCGGTAGGTTCGTGGTTGGGGTCTTCCAGGGGCCCGGCCTCTATAGAGCGGCCCCAGAGATTCTCGTCCACGCTGTAGGGGGACTCTTTCGTCGTGGGGACGGGGATGCCGTGCTCCTCGGCGTAGGCCATCTCTTCGGGGCGGCTCATTTTCCAGTCGCGGACGGGGGCGACAACGGTCAGGTCTGGGGCGATGGAGGCTGTCGTCACGTCGAAGCGGACCTGATCGTTGCCCTTCCCAGTCGAGCCGTGCGCGATGTGCGTCGCCCCAACCTCCCGCGCGGCCTCGACGAGCTTCTTCGCTATGAGTGGGCGTCCGAGGGCCGTGAAGAGTGGGTACTTCCCGCCGTATAGCGCGTTCGCCTTTATGGCAGGGGCGACGTACTCTCCGACGAACTCCGCCCTCGCGTCCTGCACGAAGGCGTCTGTGGCGCCTATCTGGAGCGCCTTCGCCTTTACGTCCTCCGAAGGCTCTCCCTGGCCGAGGTCCAGATACAGCGCGTAGGGCTCCGCCCCCTGCTGCTCGAGCCACTTGACGCAGACCGAGGTGTCAAGGCCGCCCGAGTAGGCGAGTACGATCTTCTTTCCTTCCAACATGATTCCTCCTGAAACGTATCTATGGCGTCAGACGGCAATCGGTTCTTCTAGCACCGTCATGGTGATGTCGGGGTCAGGTGCAGTGGCGTCAGTAAACTCCGAGGGTCCGGTCCTCAACTACTCGACGTTGCCAGCGGGCCGCGTCTTCGCCCGGCAGACGTCGGCGATGAGGTTCGCCACCTCTGTGGCCGCGGCTGCGTCTGGAGCTATGGCGAGCACGGTGTCCTGGCCAGCGATGGTACCCAGTATTTTCAGGCCTTTCACCCTGTCGAGAACGCTGGAGACCGCGCCGGCGGTCCCGTCGCGGGTGTGGATTACGACCTGGTTCTGCGCTGACACGAGGCGGAGGACGAAGCTAGGGAGGACCTCGATACCTGCGGAGCCGGAATCGTGTGGCAACGCAAGATAGCGGTTCCCGACCTTGAGGACCCCCAGCTCGGCGAGGTCGCGGCTCACGGTCGCCTGCGCGACCTCGACCCCCTCGTCTGCGAGCGCGACGACGACATCCTGCTGGGTGCCGAGGTCGCGCTCCGAGATCAAACGCAGTATCAGATCCTGCCTCGTCGTCTTGTCCACCGGTGACATCGTCGCTTTCAAAACAGTCCTCCTACGTAAGATGTTCGAGCCCGATGTACTCCTCGTAGCCGAGCGCCAGGTTCATGTTCTGTACCGCCGCTCCCGAGGCGCCTTTGAGCAGGTTGTCGACCGCCGAGAAGAGCAGCAACTTCCCTGCCCGGCCATCTACCGCAACAGAGAGCCTGCACCTGTTGGTATTAGCCACGTGCGCGACGTGTGGGTACTCCTCCCTCGCTTCCACGAAAGCCCAGCCCTCGTAGTCCTCCGCGTACCAGCCGAAGACCTCCTCCACCTCAGGCACATCCTCAACATCAACCACGATGGTCTCGAGCTCCCCGCGCGTTATGGGGATGAGGTGCGGTACGAACGTCACGTCGGGCACCTCCCCCACACGCCGCAACATAGCCTCGATCTCGGGCGTGTGCCGATGCCGCGGCGCCCCATAGGCGCCCGCGCTCTCGTTCACGCTGACGAAGTGCGTCTTCACGCTCGGCTTGGCCCCGGCCCCGCTCACCCCGGAAAGAGCGTTGATGGTAATGGAGCGTATTCCCGCACCTATACGCTTCACGACGGGAGCTAGAGACAGAATAGCCGCCGTCGGATAGCAACCGGGGTTGGCGACGAGCCTCCCCGCCGTAGCCCCGAAGACCTCGGGCAACCCGTAGTGCGCCTCCCCGAGAAGCTCGGGCGCGGGATGCTCCCCGTACCACTCCACGTACAGCTCCTCATGGGGCAACCGGAAGTCCGCAGAGAGGTCTACTACCAGGCGGGTCCCCGACCTCAGCAACTCCTTTACCGCTCCGGCGCTCTCGCCGTGCCCGTAGGCAACGAAGGCCACGTCGAGGTCGGAGGCCTCGATCTCCTCCGGCGCAACATAGGCTCCATCGACGGCGAGCTGCGGGTAGACGTCCCCAATCCCTAGCCCCACATACCCGCGCGACGCAACGCTCATCGCCCCAACCTCGGGGTGCCCGGCAAGCAGCCGCACGAGCTCGATCCCCGCGTACCCACTCCCCCCATAGACGCCGACCTTCAGTCCCATGCCGCCCATTGTAGAACCTTCGGATATTTATTCAAGTTTCTGCATATACTGGTTGACGCCTTCGCACGTGGGTGCGACAATACGCCCCCGTGGTGAATAAAGATTCAACAATCGGAATAAAGTCTCTCTCCCTTGGTGTGACGGCTGCCTCGGGCTTTTTGGCGGTCGGAGTTGCGTGTGGGGTACGTGACGCTGGGAGGCGGGATCTCGGGCTCCTCTTCTCCGAGCTTCCCTGCGAGACGGCGGCCGTGTTCACCCGCAACGCCGTCAAGGGCGCGCCGCTAGTTGTGACGCGAGAGGCTGTGGAGACCGGTGGCGTGCGGGCGGTAGTAGCGAACAGCGGCAACGCCAACGCGGCGACCGGCGAGCGGGGCATCGAGGACGCCCGCGCGATGCGGGCGCTCGCGGCTGGGACGCTCGGGATCAAAGCTGGAGAGGTCGCGGTAGCCTCGACTGGTGTCATCGGCGTCCACTTGCCGATGGACAGGATCTCATCCGGTATAAGGGCGGCGTCAGGTGAGCTGGATGAGGGTGGCGAGGGCTTCGCCGAGTCCATCCTGACCACGGATACCCGTACGAAGGAGGCGGTTGCACGGGTGGAGATCGGGGGAAGGACCATCACGGTCGGGGGAACTGCCAAGGGGAGCGGTATGATCCACCCGAACATGGGCACGATGCTCGCGTTTCTGACGACAGACGCCGCCGTCGAGAGGAGCTGTCTGAGGGAGACTCTGAGCCGAGTCACGGATCGCGCCTTCAACCGTGTTACCGTGGACGGAGACACCTCCCCGAGCGACATGGCCCTCCTAATGGCGAACGGCGCCGCGGGCAACGGGCCGCTCACCCTCGACTCGCCGGACTATCCTGCCTTCGTGGAGGCTGTCGAGAACGTAGCGCGGACATTGGCCAGGGAGATCGCACGCGACGGCGAGGGGGCGACCAGGCTAGTCGAGGTAGCCGTGGAGGGCGCGGCGAGCGAGGAGTCCGCGGCGGCGCTTGCGAAGAGCGTGGTGGGGAGCAGCCTGGTCAAAGCGGCGGTCTTCGGCGAGGACGCCAACTGGGGAAGGGTGCTCACGGCGATGGGTTACTCGGGGGAGGCTTTTGATCCTGACGGAGTAGAGCTCTGGTTCGGACCTATCAAGGTCTTCTCAGGCGGAGAGCCAGTGCCACACGAGGAGGCCGAGGCCAACGCGACGCTCGCCGCGGGTGAAGTGAAGATCACAATCCGGTTGAGTGAAGGCAATGTTTCGGCCACAGCCTGGGGTTGCGACCTGAGTTATGAGTACGTCAGGATCAACGGGAGCTACAGGACGTGAAGACCGTGGTGATCAAGATCGGAGGCGGCGCCCTTGCTGGTGGTGCGCTGCAGGATCTGCCTGACCTCCTTTCGGCCGGTCACAGGGTTGCCATAGTCCACGGAGGCGGCCTCCAGCTCACCAGGATGCTGGACGCCCTCCATATTCCCACGCGGTTTCACTCGGGGCTCAGGGTGACGGACGAGGAGACTATCGAGGTGGCCGAGAACGTGTTCGCCGGGGGCGTGAACAAGGGCCTCGTACGCGGGCTGGGAGATCTCGGGGTACAGGCAGCCGGCATCTCGGGGACCGACGGAGCAACGCTACTTGTCGAGCCTGTCCCGGATCTGGGCCGGGTCGGCAAGGTCGTGCGGATAGGACCGCAGCTCATCGAAGCCCTCTGGACAGGAGGGTTCGTCCCCGTCGTCGCGCCGCTCGGGCTCGGCCCTGAAGGCGCGTACAACGTCAACGCCGACTCGGCCGCGGCGGCGCTCGCCGTCGGGCTCGGGGCCGGATATCTGTTCGTACTCACCGACGTGGACGGGCTGCTGGAGGAGGGCGAGACGGTGGAGACGCTGGCCCCGGATGGGTGCGAGGCCTACGTCGACCGCGGGCTCGCTGCGGGCGGGATGGTGCCCAAGCTGCGAGCCGCAGCCGAGGCCGCACGCGGTGGGGTGGAAGCCAGGATCCTCAACGGCAACAGGAAAGGTGCGCTCGAGGCGGCTGTCGCTGGCGAGCGGGTTGGAACTCTCATATCCGAAGGAGTCGCGGCATGCAAGCAGTGATGGAGACCTACAAACGTCTGGGGATAGCGCCCACGGGGGGTGAGGGAAGCTGGCTCTTCGATAGCGAGGGTAACCGTTACCTGGACTTCATAGGCGGGATCGCCACAAACTCCCTGGGTCACGGGCACCCGGAGCTCATCGGGGCTATTCAGGAGCAGGCCGGGGAGCTCATCCATTGCTCCAACCTTTATGAGATCCCACTGCAGGCCGAGGTAGCAGAGATGCTCTCCGGTGCGACGGACTTCGACAGGGTCTTCTTCTGCAACTCAGGAGCCGAGAGCGTAGAGGCGGCGATCAAACTCTCACGCAAGTACGCCCACGACACCTACGGTCCCAACAAACACGAGATCCTGACGTTCTCGAAGTCCTTCCACGGGCGCACCTACGGCGGCCTTACTGCCACTGCCCAGCCCGCGCTACAGGACGGCTTCGGCCCGATGCTGCCCGGGATGGTACACGCCTCCTTCGGAGATCTCGAAGCTGCACAGGCGCTGGTCGGTCCCCAGACCGCAGCCGTGCTCGTCGAGCCGATCCAGGGCGAGGGCGGTATAAACGAGCCACCGGAGGGCTTTCTCGAAGGGCTACGCGGGCTTTGCGACGAGCACGGGGCGCTCCTCATCTTCGACGAGGTCCAGACCGGCGCGGGACGCACGGGATATCTGTATGCCTACCAGGGGACGGATGTCGTCCCCGACGTGCTCACCAGCGCCAAGGGGCTGGGTGGCGGTTTCCCCGTAGGGGCGATGATGGTCAAGGAGGAGTACGCCGCGCTCGGGCCGGGAAACCACGGCTCCACCTTCGGGGGCAACCCCCTGGCGATGGCCGCCGTAAAAGCCGTTCTGGGCGTGGTGAATGATCCTGCCTTCCTTGAAGAAGTACGTTTCAAGGGGACCGTATTGAAGAACGCTCTCGAAAAGCTGGCGGAACAGATCCCCGGTGCGGAGGTGCGGGGCGAAGGGCTCCTGCTCGGGCTCGACCTTGGGGACGCCGGCCTCGCCGGAGAGGTCTTCGAGCACTGTCTGGATCAGGGCGTCCTCGTCAATCTGGTGGGCGGCACGACCATCCGCATGGCGCCGCCACTCACCGTAAGCAGAACGGAGGTACGGGCTGCGCTCGATACCTTTCGAGGCGGCGTTTACCAGGCTGTAGAGGAGACTGTGCCCGAGGCGGCGGTAGCGTGAGCATGGTGATCCCTGACCTCCAGAATGCTCCGCCTCCCCCTTCCCCCCTCTCTGGCCGCGACTGCCTGACGCTCGGAGAGTTCACCTCCGAGGAGATGTCCCTGATCCTGGACGAGGCCGTTCGCATAAAAGCGCTGCAGAAGAGCCGTATCCCCTACAGACCCCTGCGCGGGCGTACGCTCGCGATGGTCTTCCAGAAGCCATCAAACAGGACACGTGTCTCCTTCGAGGTCGGGATGTACCAGCTCGGCGGCCACGCGCTCCACTTGAGCCCAGAGGAGATCCAGATCGGCAAACGCGAGACGCCATCCGACACTGGCCGCGTCCTCGCCCGCTACATCGACGCCATCATGGTCCGCACCTTCGACCACGGGGACTTGGAGGAGCTCGCCGGCGCAGCCGACGTCCCCGTAGTAAACGGACTCTCGGACACCCACCACCCGTGCCAGGCCATCGCCGACCTCATGACCGTGCGCGAGGAGTTCGGTTCGGTCGAAGGCATCAAGATCTCCTACGTCGGCGACGGCAACAACGTGGCCCACTCCCTCGCCATAGCCTGCGCCCTGAGCGGTGCAGAGCTCACCATCGCCCATCCCGAAGGACACGGTCCGGAAAGAGAGATAGTCGAGCTGGCAGGATCTCTGGGCACTCTCCCGCACCTTACCGAGGATCCCGGCGAGGCCGTCAGGGGCGCTAGGGTCGTCTACACCGACGTATGGGCCAGTATGGGACAGGAGACCGAGGCCGAAGAGCGCAAGGAGAAGTTCGCCCCCTACCAGGTCGATGAGGAACTAATGGACCTCGCCGCAGAAGACGCCATCTTCCTGCACTGTCTGCCGGCTCACAGGGGTCAGGAGGTCACGGCCGGAGTTATTGACGGTCCGAGGAGCCGCGTCTTCGACCAGGCCGAGAACCGCCTGCACGCCCAGAAGGCCTTACTGTATCTGTTGATGGGTTGATCCCGGGCCGTTAGGGCGGTTCGCGAACCACCCTAACGCATGACAAAGGCCGAGGTTTGTACCCCGGCCTTTGCGTTCTGTTGCTTATCGGGTTCTACGCCGGAGTAACGTTCTCCGCCTGCATTCCCTTACGCCCCTGGGTCGCCTCGTAAGTCACCTTGGCGCCCTCGTCGAGAGTCTTGAAGCCCTCGCCTGCTATCCCCGTGTGGTGCACGAAGAGGTCCTCA
>DATDKO010000376.1:0-6494 GCA_036519935.1 Rubrobacter sp.
CTGGAAGCTGAGCGCCACGGCGGCCCAGGCCTTCCGGTCCGGGTCCAGTGGGCCGGAAGCGGAGGGGACGAATGGAATGAGGCGGCGCAGCAGCTCCCGGCCGTCGCGCCGGTCGTCGATGCGCCCGAGAATCACGGCGCCGGCGTAGCGGGTGGGGCGGGGATGCAGCAACGGGCCCTGAATGTCGTCGACCTCCAGGGTGGCGGTCGGGTTCGCGGTCATGGTCGCCCTCCTTTCGGTGCCTCGGTCTGCTGCGCGGTCATGCTATCCCGACCTCTTGCAGGCTGGTGGGCGCCGAGGCATTGGGCGGCACCAGGTAGGGGAAGTCCTCGGACGCCGGCACTGTCGCCTGGTGCACGCCGTCGCTGATGCGCGCTCCGTTGCCGGCGTTGACGAGCAGCGTGTATATGGTGTCCATCACGTTCTCGTTCAGCGATCGGCCACCGCACGTCTCGTGCGGGCGTCCCTGGAGCGTCGCCCGTTCGATCTCGAAGTAGCTGTCCTCGGCGAACGGCTTCGAGACGTCCACCACCAGGTAGTCGTCGAGCAGCAGCTCGGTCAACGGGTGGTCACCGTCCGGGCCGAGCGGCCAGTCCGTCTTGCCGTCCAGGCGGTCAATCGCGGCGAGGTTGGCGTTCAGCCGGGCGCGGTAGACGCCACGGTAATCCTTGCTCATGTGGAAGGCGTCTTCAAGGTTGTAGAGATCGCGAATCTCCAGATCGCGGTTGACCTGGTCGAACTCCTTCGTCGACATGATCACGTTCTTGATCTCGGGGCGGCCGAACCGTTCTATGCGGACCGGGAGCTTCCCGGCGACCACCGTCTCGCCAACCACGGCGAACAGTGGCGCACGGCTGCTCTGGAGCAGTGGCTCGCAGTCGGCCTCGACGACGACGCCCAAGACGTTCACGCCGGCAAGGCTGTTATGACCCTCCTGTTTGAAGGCGAGCCGTCCGGTCTCGAGCGACTCCAGCCAGGCCGGCAGGTCGATGAAGAACGGGTCCGAGCGCAGGCCGGCGTAGACGCGCAGTCCGTCGCTGCGCCCACCCTCACCCTGCTCGTCGTGCACGCGAAACCGGGCCGTCTCAACGGACGCCGACGTGCACCGGCCCTCCTGCACCGGCGCGGCGCTGCCTGCGCCCGGTCGCGGCTCCTCGAAAGTGCAAGCGAAGACAAGCTCCGACTCCTCCGGGCCAAATGCAAACGACCGTCTGTCTTCATCGATCTCGAGCGGCCGCAGCCGGAAGCGGTAGACGATCGCGTCCGAGAAGGACGAATACGGCCCGGCCAGAGGTAGGACGGTCATCACCAGCACGAGATGTCCCGGCCGCTCCGGGCTGGGAAAGGCGTAGACGTCAGCGATGTCCCCGGCCGGTCCGGCGATCGCGCGGGGTCCAGAGAAATGGTCTGACATGGGTCGATGACTCCTTTCGCGAGACTCCGTACGGACCTCTGGGACGGGTGGCGGCGAGGCTAGTCGGCTCGCCGCCATACCATGGATTGTCTTGGGATCAGTCGGCCGCCTGCTCCAGCAGCGGCTTGAGTGCCGGGTGCTGGAGCGCCTCGGCGGCGTCGGGGTCATCCAGCACCTGCTGGAACGCCTCGTACACCAGCTGCGCCTTCCGGATCTCGGGGTGGGTCATATAGGAGACCGCGTTGTAGTACCCGGACGCCGGGATCTGGGCCCGCGTCATATACTCCTTGAGCCCGCCGAGGCCCGCCCGCGCCTCCTTCTCTTGCGCGGAGTCAGTTATGTTTGCTTGACCCCGGAGCTTCTCCTCCCCACCCGCCTCACGGATCCACGCCCACCAATCGTCCGCCGAGGTCAGGTGCTGCATCCAGGCGGTGAAGTTGTCGATGCCGATCCTCATAATCGCGTCTTCGATGTAGGGCTCAAAATCGGTCTCGAAGGTCGTGAGCCAGAGCAGGCGCGTGTCACCGTCGAAGATCACGTGCCGCTCGTCGCGGAGGCCGGTCTGGACGTTCAGCTCCAGGGGGGCGTTCTTGAGCACGTTGGCCATCTGCTCGGTGGCGGCGCGCACCTCCTCCTCGTGGCCCGGCTGGATCTCCCAGAACGTGGCCAGCTCGGAGATCACGCCGTCGCGGAGCCCCTTGCCCGACTTCGTGGTGAACTGGGTCGTGTTTTCCTCAGGTTGGTCCGTTTGCGCCATAGCTTGTCTGTACTCCCTTCCTGTAGACTTCTCTTTTCTTGGCTGATTCTTTCCTTGGTTAGACCGTCGTCAGTACACCTCCTTCCAGTGTGTCGTGTGCCTTACGTTCCCGTAGCCTACTGCCAGGGCGTTGCCTATTCGTTGCGCGGAACACACCAGGCGTTGCCAATGTCCTAAACTCCGCTGCCACAGGCTCTGTATGCCGCGTTCTAAGCAGCGACCCCGTACCTGTGCAGCTTCCACATCGAGGCGTCCTCAGGCCCTCTGCACCGCGGGCTAGGCGTTTCGGCTGAGCAGGCTCTCGAGCGCCGTCCTCACCGACCCGCCGGTGGCATTGCCCGCGCTCTCGCCGCCATCGGCAACGAACTCGGAGCCGGTCGAGAACGACGACTCGTCGCTCGCGAGGAACACGACGAGGTTGGCGATCTCGTCAGGCTCGCCGCCCCGGTCCAAGGCCACGCTGCTCGTGTCCGGCGGCACGGCGGTGGCATGTATCGGGGTGCGGATGTAGCCGGGATGGATCGAGTTGACCCGGATGCCGTACTTGCCGAGGTCGAGCGCCGCCGACTTCGTCAGGCCGCGCACGCCGAACTTCGTGGCGGCGTAGGCGGACGAGGCGGGCACCCCGATCAGGCCTGCGAGGGACGAGACGTTGACGATCGAGCCGCCTCCCGCGTTCTTCAGCGCGGGCACGCCGGCCTGGATGCCGTCGAAGACACCGGTGAGGTTGATCGCGACGATCTTGTCCCAGTCGGCGTGGCTGTACTCGTCGATGAGGCCGGGGATCGAGATTCCCGCGTTGTTCACGAGCACGTCGAGCTTGCCGTACTTCTCGACCGCCGTTGCGACGGCCGTCGCCCAGTCGGCCGGCTTCGTCACGTCGAGGTGTACGTAGGTCGCAGACGGTCCGATGTCCTCCGCCAGCGCCTCTCCCTCCTCGTCCAGCAGGTCGCCGATGACGACCTTCGCGCCTTCGTCGGCCATCGCCCGTGCGATGGCGGCGCCGATGCCGCGAGCGCCACCGCTCACCAACGCAACCTTTTCCTCGAGTCGAGCCATGTCACTTCCTCCTTCTCGTTCGTCCTCGTGCCGCCTAGCGTCGCTCGTTGCCGTCGTCTGCGATCAGCCATGTGGACACACCACGGCGCGCGCCCATTGAGCTCTGCTGGCATTCGTCCAGCCAGGACCCTCTTGCAGAGGGCGGCTTGTCGTACGGCTCGTAGGGTTCGTCCCCAATCAGGGCAAGGCTTCCGGCAAATCCCTCCGCGCGCAGCGCCTCGGCGGCGCGTAGCCGGCCAAAGAAGCGCCGACGATCACCGCCCGACCACTGCGTGCGGAGCCGGACGTCATCTCACCCCTCCTTCTGTTCTTTAGTCCGGCCGATGCTTATAGCCTGCACGGGGGAGGCAGCCGCCGCCCGCTCCACCTGCTCGCGCAGCGACTCGTCAGGGGCGTACTCGTACTCGAGAATTTCCTTTTGCTCGCCGTGCAGCTCGAACACGGTGGGTGCAGCGAAGACGCACTGGCCGTAGGTCTGGCACCGGACCAAGTCGACCACTATCCTCATACACTCGCTCCTTCATTCCACGGTATCCCGTCTAGCTTTGTGTGTATCATTCCGCCGCTACGACGAAGCGTGCCATCCCTGAGTGTGCCTCGATTGAACCCTTCAATCTATTTAGATCACCTCCTTCCAGTGTGTCGTGTGTCTTACGGTCCCGTAGCCTATTGCCAGGGCGTTGCCAGATCGTTGCGAGGGCCAGACGAAGTGCATCCACGCCACGATCAGGGAGGACGTCTCATTTCAGCTCTCTTCTAACTCTTCCTTCCAGACCGCCTCTCCAGTGCGCGAGGCGCTGGAGGTGGTCTGGGAGCTTGGTAGCATCGTTTCCGACCGCCTCATTGATCTGCGTTTGAGTGAGTCTTCTTTGGTTATCACTTGTAAGAAGGCCCTACTCAGGTCGGCTTCTTTCAGGTTGGCCTCACGCAGGTTGGTCCTTCTCAGGTTGGCACCTACCAAGTTGGCCTCTGCTAGGTTGGCCCTTTCCAGGTGGACCCTTTCCAGGCTGGTCTCACCCAGGTTGGCACCTGCTAGTTTGGCCTCACGCAGGTTGGCCCCCTTGAGGCTAAGGCCCGGCTTTTCTGGGCCGAGCAGGCTCAACTCATACAAGAACTGCAACAGGATACGTTTATGGCCTGGCCCCAACGCCTCCAGTAACGTCAACGTCTGAGCGCGGAGTATCGGGCTTAGGTAGTCAGCTTCCGATGGCTCACTTAACAGCTGCCCAACTACCTCGAAGATGCCAGTAGTGCAGCTTGGTTTGCTCGCTGCTCTTCTAGTTCGGCTGTCTGTCGTAAGGCCTCGCTGTGCCTTCTCTGCGTTAGGCACTGACCGATCAGAACCCCGATGAGGCCGAATACCGCGCCTGATGTCGCGCCGATTACCGCTGTGTTCAACTTCCCCAGCTCTCTTCCCTAACCTACTTCTTAGTCTTACAGCGCCACTTCGCACTCCCTGGCTCAGCACCTTCGGTATTAGGCATCTTGCAATATGGCTTGATCATCTTCGCAACCCATTGACTCCTCAAAAAGCGTGCGGCATGCGGTGTTCAGCGGGTTGTTTCGTATAAGGAGCACTGTAGAACGAGTCCGACCTCGCGCGGCCTCGCACCTGAAACTCGGTCATCGATCACTGCGAAAATGCCTCCTATGACCAGCGTCCCCCAAGCTAGAGCCGACACAGGCGAGGCAGGCTGTTGTAGATCTGTATGCGCCATAGCTTATCGCTCTCCTTTCTCTGATCTTCTGCGGACGCTACACCCGCTGCTCTCCTCAAAGATCTACTTCAGTGCTCTGGCTCCTTTCTCTACACCCGACATCCCATCCCACCAACAAGGTCCTACCCACCATTGCCACTACCGCTGCTCGCGAGCCGCAGATCCCCTTCTTCGCCTGATGCGCCCATCGCGATCGTCTTGGTGGCACCTTCCGTTGCGATCCCCTGGGGGGAGCTTGTACAATTCTCAAGTGGGAAAGGAGTCAAGCTAAACGCCCAGTGTACACACATACACAAGCTACGGTAGCATCAGGGCGTGGCGAAATCGTTGCGCGGGAGATCTTAAGACGGTGCTCCAGGAAGAAAAGCGGCTAAGTCTCAGGCTGCTCGGGCCGCCCGAGGCGAGCCTTCGGGGGCGCCCTCTCCGCTTCAGGTTAAAGAAGGTGCTTGCGCTTTTGTGCTACCTGGCCGCAGAGGGAGGGATGCACCAAAGGAGGGAGCTTGCAGATCTTCTTTGGCCACACAGCGAGGAGCGCCGCGCCCGCACAGACCTGCGCGCTGTCATGTCCAAACTCAAGAAGAGCTTGGGGGAACAGACGGTCCATGATGGAGAAGAAGAGGCTCGCTTGCTCGTAATCGATGGCGACCTTTTGGCAGTAGAGCCTACGGAAGTGGAGCTCGACACAGAGGCGCTCGAAGCTGCCGTTTCGCTGGTAAGGAGAGAAACCTCGGCGGGCGCAGGAGGTAGCAGCGCCGGCGAAGCCGCCCTGGGGCGCAGAGAGGTCATCGGCCGTCTGCAAGGAGTTCTAGGGCTCTACAGGGGAGAGTTCATAGAGGGCTTTTCCCTGGAGGATGCTCCAGAGTTCGAGCTGTGGGTAGAGCGGGAGCGCACGAGATGGCACAGGGTCTTCGGGGAGCTCTGCGAGAGGCTCTCCAGGCTACAGAGTGAAGCCGGTCAGGTTGATGAGGCGATAGAGACTGCAAGGGTGGGGGTGAGGCACGCTCGCCTGGAGGAGGGGGCGCACACGCGGTTGATGGAGCTTCTCTCCAGTGCAGGAGAGAGCGAGAAGGCTCTTCTTGCCTTTGAGGACTTCCGCCAGACTTTAAGCAGGGAGCTAGAGAGCGAGCCTTCTAATCAGATGCAGCAGCTTGCTGCTCGCTTGCAAGAGGAGGTCGAGGAGAGGGCATCACTGGGTGCGAGCCTTTTACACTCGGCAGCTACTACTGCAGCAGGTGCACTATCGATGCTGGAGGTACCGTTTGTCGGCCGCCATGAGGAGTTTGGGGTGCTCGTCTCTGAGTACCAGGCCGCTAGCATGGCACAAACACGCGTGGTGGCCATCCTGGGGGAGGCAGGGATAGGAAAGACCCGCCTTGCAGAGGAGTTCCTCGGTTGGGCCAGAGCAAGTGGGGCGGATGTGCTCGAAGGAGGGACATCAGAGGGAGCAGGGCTACCTTACGGGCCCCTGGTAGAGGCCATAAGGCCGCGCATAGAGCGAGAGAGGGCCCCAGACGACCTTCTAGAGGATGTGTGGCTCTCAGAGCTC
>DATDKO010000377.1:0-3499 GCA_036519935.1 Rubrobacter sp.
GGTCAGGTATCCAACCGTGACCCCGCAGGATGGCCTGCTGACGACGATATCCCTCGCCATAGCTGAGGTCGAGTTCGCAGAGGAGGAGTCATGGTGACCGAGAACTATCCTACTTACCCCGATCTGGCAAACAAGGTTGCCGTGGTCACGGGCGGTTCTCGGGGCATCGGGGCGGCGACCTGCCGATTGCTAGCCCAAAACGGCGCGGAGGTCACAGTCAACGGTCGGGATGAAGCCGCTATCATCTCCGTGGTCCAGGAAATCCGAGGTAGTGGAGGAGAGGCCATCGGGGTCCCGGCCGACCTCACCGACTTCGCTGCCGTCGAGCGCATGCGACGCCGGGTGGAAGAGGAGCTCGGTCCGGTCGACGTGTTGACCGCGTTCGCTGGCGGCCAGGGGTATCCCACGCCGACCGAGCAGATGGCGGAGGAGCAATGGCGCTCCGTGATCGACTCCGACCTGACCGCCACTTTCCTGACGGTGAGGAGCTTCCTGCCGGGCATGATCGAGCGCGGGCGCGGCTCGATCGTCACCATGGCTTCCAGCGCAGGGCGGCTCCCCTCCCAGGCCTCGGCGGCCTATGCGGCAGCCAAAGCGGGTGTGGTGATGTTCTCGAAGCACGTGGCCAACGAGGTCGGCCAGCACGGCGTCCGCGTCAACTGCTTGGCCCCGTCCTCCGTACTCACAGAGCAAGTGAAGCGCCTGATGCCGGAGGAAACCCAGCAACAGGTGGCGGCGATGCACCCGCTGAGGCGGATGGGGACACCAGAAGACGTAGCGCTGGCCACGCTGTTTCTGGCATCGGATACCTCGTCTTGGATCACGGGCGTCACGCTGGACGTGGCCGGCGGTCGGATCATGGTCTGAGGCGGCTAGGGAGAAAGAGGTATTTCCGTGAGTCTTGGAGAGAAAATGAACCGGCGCGAAACGATCGTTATGCCTTCCCGGCTAAATCCCTGCGACGTCGGCTCCGGCTCGGCATTAGGCGTCTATTCGTTCGCGTACGCGCTGTGCGGGACGGAGAGCGCAGACCCGACGACTTTTGGGCAAGGACGGTGCAGATGAGCGCGCGCTTGCTCGCAGCAAGGCGGTCAGGGAGGTGGGGGACCGTGCTGGCAGTGGCGGGGTTGATGCTCGTGCTGTTCTTGGTGGCGCTGGACCAGACGGTCGTGGGAACCGCGCTGCCGAAGATCGTCGCGGAGCTCAACGGCTTCGAGCGCTACGCCTGGGTAACTACCGCCTATCTGCTCGCCTCCACCTCGATGATCCCCATCATAGGCAAACTGGGGGACATCTACGGCCGCAAGTGGTTCATCGTCGGGGGCATTGTCGTGTTCCTGGTCGGCAGCGCGCTCTGCGGCGCGGCGTGGGGGATGACCGAGTTGATCATCTTCCGTGGCATCCAGGGGCTCGGAGCGGGCATGATATTCTCCAACGTCTTCACTAGCGTCGCCGATGTCTTCCCGGATCCGGCCAACAGGGCCAGGTACCAGGGCCTCTTCTCCGGGGTATTCGCCCTTCCAGCGTGGTGGGACCTACGCTCGGCGGCTGGATAACAGACAATCTGGACTGGCGGTGGATCTTCTACATAAACCTGCCCCTGGGGGTCCTCTCCCTCTTCGCCCTGCCCTTCGTGCTGCCCCAGAGCGGTCCGAGGCGGCGGGTGAGGATAGACTTCCTCGGCGCTACCACCATTACGGCCTCTGTCGTCGCGTTGCTGCTCGCGCTTTCCTGGGTGGGCCAGGGCGACGCGTGGGATGCCCGGCGCGTCGTCGCGGGCTTTATCGTCTCGGGTGTCCTGCTGGCTGCCTTTATTCCGATCGAGCTGCGCGCTGAGGAGCCGGTAATCCCGCTCTCGCTCTTCAGGAGCAGGGTGTTCACCTCGGCCTCGCTGCTCATGTTCCTCGTGGGCATTGGGATGTTCGGCATCATCCTCTACACCCCCCTCTTCGTACAGGGGGTCCTGGGCAAGACCGCAACGGGTTCGGGTACCGTCCTGACGCCGCTGGTCTGCTCTATGGCCGTCGTGAGCGTGGTAGGGGGCCAGATCATCGCCCGCGTGAGGCGCGTAAAGCCGTTCACTCTCGTCGGGACGGTGGTGATGACTTGCGGGGTCTACCTGCTGACCACGCTGGACGCGAGCTCGACCTCGACGACCGTGGCGCTGTATCTGGCGGTCACCGGCCTCGGCCTCGGCTGGATCATGCCCACTGTGAACCTGGCCGTGCAGAGCACGGTGGACCGCAGGATTCTCGGCGTGGCGACCTCGGCCACGCAGTTCGTACGCTCGCTGGGGGCGACGGTGGGTACGGCCGTGATAGGCTCCATCGTCACCAAGGGCTACGCCGAAGGCCTGGTGGCCAACGCTCCGCTCCGAGCCCCCCAGCAACTCGTCTCCGCACTCGAGAACCCCCAGGCGCTGGTGAGCGAAGGAGCTAGGGAGGCCCTTACTCGGGCGGCTTCTGCCTTCCCCGGTGGAGAAGCGTTGGTTGGTCAGGTGATCCAGACCGCTCGGGAGTCCCTCTCCACCTCCATCCACGACGGCTTCGTCTTCATGCTTTTCGCCTCCGGCCTCGCCATCATCGCGGCACTGCTCATGAAGAACATGCGTCTGGAGGCTAGAGACGCTGAGACAGCCGTACCGGGCGATAGAGCGGAAAGAGACCGAGAATCTCTGGTCGCCGCGCTCGCTCTGGCGCATCTATCTCGCCGCATAGAGAGCGCCAACGGAAGCTCCCCGCACCTACTGCAGACGGCATCGAAGCTAGTCCCGCCTGACGGGGATACCTCCGAGCGGGCTCTGGCCCTGCGGGCGAACGAAGAGCTGTTGAAACCGCTCTCGCAGTAACTCCTGCTGAACTACCTGAGACAATAGGGCAGAGAGGCCACTACGCGGAGCCCAGCGGTATAGACCATACTTACACCAGGATCCTTCGCGTCCAGCTATCCTCATTGGCTAGTTGAGGGTAGTTTGTTGATTTAAGAGACAGGCCGCGATTCCGTCCGAAGAGAACCCGGTTTGTGGTTCGATATAAGCGTATTTAGAGGATCGAGCAAGCTTACATGAAGCAATCTTCGCCTCTGTATCCCACTTCAACAAACTACCGATGGGTCACTGGCGTCGCAGCACTGCCGGTGGGCATACGATCCTACGAAGCCCTGATATCGCTTGTACCCGCGACTAAGGTGTGGGTCTGGTGGGGAAGTGGCATCGTGATGGGTGCTTTTAGAGGAGCGATGAATTTTTCTGAAAGCAGGTAAGTTACTAATGGCTCGTGCAAAAGCACCCCGACGTTTCCGTCCTCCTAATCTCACATGCAAGGGAATTAGAGAGATGTCATCCACCTGCTCCTGACACCACTGGGAACGCAATACGGTGCAACACGGGGCAATCCAGAGAAAAGAAACCGGCTTAGATATCCGGCCCTTGCAAGCCCGGTGCATATCCTGCAACGCCTCGATTATCCCTTGTGATGATCGTAGTCTGCTCCAATGGATT
>DATDKO010000378.1:0-5038 GCA_036519935.1 Rubrobacter sp.
CCATCCGGGGCGTAACAGCGTTGGTCGCGAAGGGAAGGAGCTAGAGGCATGGGTCTCGTCCGCACCATACTGGTCCTGGTCATCCTGCTGATACTCACCCACGTAGCGCTGATGTACGCGGGCGTCGGAAAGGGCGTCAACGTTCTGACCAACGCCGTTTACAGCCTTGGGGTGCTGCTCGAGTCCCCTGCCGCGTTCCTGCTCCAATCGATAACGGTCCTGCAAAACTACCTCAACCCCAACAGCTTCTACGTCGTCGCCATCTCGGCCGCCGCGCTCTATTTCATCATCTACTTGTTGCTCGGCGTCGGCCGCCGCGCGTAGTCCTGCTCTGAGCGCCGGCTCATTCGAAAGCCAATCCTGGTCCGTCGTTTTCACAGGGGCATGCGGTTCACCCGCTCCGCCTCGAGGCGGCTCTAATGGTGAACCGGGGTGACGACAATACCGTATACTTCTCCAGGTGCTTTCCGGATGGTTGGGAGAAGAGCCATGATCGAAACAGTAAAGATATGTCAGTACAGGGAGAACGAGTACCATATCTGGGCCCGCAGGAGGTCCAATGATCGAATTTAGACACGTTGGCAAGACCTACCCTGGCTCCGACAATCCGGTGGTCACGGATCTCTCCTTCGAAGTTCCAGAAGGAGAGATCTGTGTTTTGGTGGGACCCAGTGGCTGCGGCAAGACCACGACCATGCGAATGGTCAACCGCCTGATCGAGATCACTGAGGGCGAGATTCTCATCGACGGCGAGCCGAACACAGCCATTAGCGGCACCCGCCTAAGGCGCAAGATCGGCTACGCCATCCAGCAGATAGGCCTTTTCCCCCACCGCACCATCGCCGACAACATCGGCACCGTCCCCCACCTGCTCGGCTGGGACAAGGGCCGTATCAGGGCTCGTGTAGACGAGCTACTCGAGCTCGTCGGCCTTGACCCTGGCGAGTACCGCACTCGCTACCCGGCCGAGCTCTCAGGCGGCCAGCAGCAGCGCGTAGGAGTCGCGCGGGCGCTGGCGGCGGATCCCCCCATCATGCTGATGGATGAGCCCTTCGGGGCTGTCGACCCGATCACGCGCGAGAGGCTCCAGGATGAATTCTTGCGGATTCAGGAAGACATAAAGAAGACCATCGTCTTCGTCACCCACGACATCGACGAGGCCATAAAGATGGGTGACAAGATCGCCATCCTCAAGCAGGGTGGCGTCCTGGCCCAGTACGACGCTCCCGAGACCATCCTCGCTAACCCGAACTCCGAGTTCGTCGCCTCGTTCGTCGGCACAGACCGCATCCTCAAGCGGCTCTCCCTCGTCAGGGTCGGCGACATGCAGCTCGAGCCGGCCAACGGCGAAGCCGAAGACCTGCCCCGCATAGACGGCAACCTGAGCGTGCGGGACGCGCTCTCGGAGATCATCGGCTCCGGCAGCACCAAGGGCGTGGTTGAGAGAGACGGCGAAAAGGGTCTGCTCACCATAGATGCCATCGAGAAGCTCTCCAGCGTCGGGACCGTCTCGCGTGGCTAACCCCTCCCTCGCGTTGCTCCAGGACCTCTCGTCGATCGAGAATCCAAAGCTCATAGAGTGGGATTGGATCTCGGAGAACTTCTGGGAAGACATAGTGCCTGCCATACAGGGCCACATCTTCCTCTCGTTCGTCTCCGTCGCGGTCGCGCTCGCGATCTCGCTGCCCACAGGTGTGCTCGTCTCCCGCTACCGCAAAGCCTACCCGCCCGTCACCTTCGTTACGGGGCTGCTCTACTCCATACCAAGTTTGGCCCTCTTCGGTATCCTCATCTCCATCCCAGGCATAACCATCGGGCCGACCCCCGTCATCATCGCGCTCGTCGCCTACTCGCTCCTCATCCTGATCCGCAACACCGTCGCGGGGCTCGACGCCGTCCCGGCGGAGACCATAGACGCCGCGCGCGGGATGGGACTGACGGACCGCCAGATCCTCTTCCGGGTCGAGCTCCCGCTGGCGCTGCCTGTGATCGTTGCTGGCATTCGCATAGCGACCGTCACGATAATCGGGATCGCGACGATCGGCGCCTACATCGCCGGCGGCGGCCTGGGGAAGATGATCTTCGACGGCATAAACCGCAGCTTCCCGACCATGATCATCACCGGAGCCGTCCTCGCGACCGCCCTTGCCATCGTCGCCGACCTCTCGCTCCTCGCCCTGGAGCGCTACCTGAGGCCCTGGGCGCGCAGGAGGAAGACATAGGATGTCCGGGATACTCGATGTCCTTAGACGCCCCGACTTCTTTGAGCTGCTCAGGCAGCACATCCTCCTCTCCGCGGCCGCCCTGCTCATCGGCATCGCCATCGCGCTGCCCGTGGCGCTCGCGATAAGGAACACCTCCCTGGGCGCAGCGCTGGCCGTCAACATCGGCAACATCGGGCGCGCCGTCCCTTCGCTCGCCATACTGGCGCTCTGCCAACCCTTCCTCGGCTACGGTTTCGACACGGCGCTAGTCGCGCTCACGGCCCTGGCGATACCCCCCATCCTCATCAATGCGTCGACGGGCTTGAGGGAGGTGCGCAAGGACATCATAGACGCGGCTCGCGGGATGGGACTCTCGGGGAGCCAGGTGCTCACCCGCATACAGCTCCCCATAGCCGCCCCTGTGATCTTCGCCGGCATCCGCACCTCCGCGGTGCAGGTGGTCGCGAGCGCAACCTTGGCGACGTTCATCGGGGGCGGCGGTCTTGGGGAACTGATCGTGGAGGGCACCCAGCTCAACGACACGACCATATTGCTCGCCGGTTCGTTCTCGGTTGCGGCCCTGGCCATCATCACGGAAGTCGGCTTCGGCGCGCTGGAGAGGGCCATGACCCCTAAGGGGTTGAAGATCGCGCAGAAGCGCGGACGTTAGACACGAAGGCAAAGGAGGAAGAGTGAAGAACAGGACGAAGCTGATCCGCGCCATCCCGGCTCTGCTCGCGACACTCGCGCTGGTCGCCCTTGTCGGCTGCGGCAACGTCGGCAGCAGCGGCGGCTCGGGACCAAGCGCCGGGGACGACAGCGGTGGAGGCGGCCCGACGATTACCGTCGGTTCCAAGAACTTCACCGAGCAGTACGTCCTTGGCGAGCTCTACGCCCAGGCGCTCGAGGCGAACGGCTTCAACGCGGAGACGAAGCTAGATCTCGGCTCCTCGGCGATAGCCGACAAAGCCCTCCAGAACGGTCAGATCGACATGTACCCCGAGTACACGGGGACGGCCCTCGTGGAGATCTTCAAGCAAGAGGAACAACCGGATACCCCCGATGCGACCTACCAGGAGGCAAAGAAAGCCTACGCCGATCGCGACCCGGCGAACACGATGCTCGAGCCAGCGCCGTTCAACAACACTTACGGCATCTTCGTGCGAAAGGAGGTCGCCGAGAAATACAACCTGCAGACCCTCGCGGACCTGGCCGAGGCCTCGGGCGACCTCACCTTTGTCTGTTTCTCCGAGTTCCTGAAGCGCCCGGACGGCGTCCCGAACATGCAAAAGAACTACGAGGGCCTGGAGTTCGGGGACGTCAAGATCGTGAACAGCATCGGCGGCCCGATCTACCAGGGCGTGCTGCAAGGCGAGGGCGACGCCGGTGTGGGCTTCACCACCGACAGCCAGCTCGCCTCCGACGAGCTGGTGGTGATGGAGGATCAGAAGAACATCTGGCCCTTCTACTACCCCGCACCCGTTGTCAGGAGCAACGTCCTTGAGGAGAACCCGAAGATGGAAGAGGTTCTCAACTCGGTATCCGAGTCCCTGGACGCCGAGACCATGCGGCAGCTCAACGCCCAGGTGGACATCGAGCAGGAGGACCCCGAGGACGTCGCGGCGAAGTACCTCCAAGAGAAGGGCATCGTAGACTAGATCAGCACTTCAGCACGCCGCCAGGCTTCGCCAGGCTTCGCCAGGCGGCTTGTCAGCATTTCAGCTTGTCAGCTTGCGCATGCCCTGGCTGACAAGCGAAGGCCGCAAGGCCGGAGTGTGCCGACTTGCTGACTTGCTGACTTGCTGGGATGGGGAAGGGCAACCCATCTCACCTGTCACCCTTCGGCGGGCCCAACGGCGTCGCCGGTGGTGGAGACGGGTTCGAGTGGTCCGATCTCGGCCGCGACGCGGCCAACGAGCCTGCCGCTGTCGATGGCTTGCGTCAACCCGTCGACGTCGGGCCAGCGTTCCTCGGGATCGATCGTGGCGAACTCGCGCGCGATGTCGCGCGCGATCCCGGTCCCAGCCCCAAGCGGCGGCCCGCCGCGCAGATCGATAGCACGGGTGGCGACGGTCAACTCCAGCGCTGCCGTGCGGCGCGCGATGGACAGCAACTCTTCGGTTTTGCGCACGCCAAGGGGGGCCATGCTCGCGTGGTCTTCGAAACCCTCGGCGATCTGGCCCCGGTAGTCGAGTGAGACGGGGTTGGCGAGCACCCGCGCCTCGGCCGCGAGAGAAGCTGATGTATAGCCAAGAGGTCTCAGTCCCTCGTCGCCGTCGCTGGCAGCGAGGCCCGTTGGCAGGCCGGAGAACTGCGACCAGAGGTGCTTCTGGATGCGCTCGTTGGCCAGGTGTACGACCTGGGCCACGGCGACGCGCAACAGGTCGAAGGCCACGGCCAGGGCGACGACGTCGAAGTTCCCGACGGAGATTATGGACTGGTCGTCGAGCAACACGAGGGGGTTGTCGCTAGCGGAGTTGAGCTCTACCTCCATCGTACCCCGGCAGTAGGCGTGGGCGTCGTAGCAGGCGCCGTGGGTCTGGGGGACACACCGGAAGGAGAGCGGGTCCTGGAGGTTGCGCGCCGCACCGGGACGCCACAGATAGCTCCCGGAGAGCAACTCTCGCAGCCTGTCCGCGGCCCGCGCCTGTCCTGGGTGGGGCCGCATCCTGGCCGCCTCCGGGTGGATGGTCGAGAGGTTCCCCCCGAATGCCTCTAGAGAGAGCGCCGCCGTCACATCGAAGGCGTCGAGCAACTCGGCAACGTCCGCCAGGACCAGCGAGCCGTGGCCCATCGTGACCCCGTTCGCGCTTATGAGCGCGAGCCCTTCTTTG
>DATDKO010000379.1:0-27203 GCA_036519935.1 Rubrobacter sp.
CGCGCGCCAACCGCACGAAGATCGACTGGGAAGGCTATACCCCGCCGAAGCCCAACGTTCTAGGCGTACAGACGTTCGACGACTACGAACTGCAGGAGATAAGGCCCTACATAGACTGGACGCCCTTCTTCCACTCCTGGCAACTCAAGGGCAGCCATCCCAGGATCTTCGACGACCCCCAGAAAGGCCAGGAGGCCAGAAAGCTCTTCGCCGACGCGCAGGAGCTACTGGACCGCATTATGGCCGAGAAGTGGCTCACGGCCCGCGCCGTCTTCTGCCTCTTCCCCGCGAACGCCCTGGAAGATGACTCCATAGAGATCTACACCGACGAATCGCGCGAAGCTGTGCTCGCCAGCCTCGACTTCCTACGCCAGCAGAAACAGAAGCCACCTGGCCGTCCTAACCGCTCGCTCGCCGACTTCGTCGCCCCCAGGAGCACGGGTCTCGAAGACCACGTAGGGCTCTTCGCCGTCACAACCGGACTCGGGGCTGATGAAGCGGCGCTTCGCTTCGAGGAAGACAACGACGACTACAACGCTATCATGGTCAAGGCGCTCGCCGACAGGCTCGCCGAGGGCTTCGCCGAGCTCATGCACCGGCGGGTCCGTACGGAGTTCTGGGGCTACGCGGCGGAGGAGGATCTGGACAACGAGGCCCTGATACGGGAGGAGTACAGTGGGATCCGCCCGGCTCCTGGATATCCTGCCTGCCCGGAGCACACAGAGAAGCGCACCCTCTGGAGATTGCTCGACGTGGAGAACAACGCTGGCATCACGCTGACCGAGAGCTGCGCGATGTCGCCGGGCGCGGCTGTCAGCGGCTACTACTTCTCACACCCTGATTCCACGTACTTCGGCGTGGCCGAGATCGGACGCGACCAGGCCACGGATTACGCCAAACGCAAGGGCTGGACTCTCGAAGAGGCCGAGAAGTGGCTATCCCCCAACCTCGGCTACAACGCCGAGCATATTACCCGTCGAGGGTCTCTTCGCTCTCTGACCTGAGCCTGGAATCGGTACCAGGGACGGAGCGCCGGATCAGACGCTCCACCCGCTCGAAGAAGCGTGCGGTCCAGTAGAGGGTTCCAGAACCCCGTGGTGATGCAGTAGTAGGTGTCGTAGGGGCTCTCGTGATGGATGTCGTGGTGCTCTCGGAAGGGTTCGATGAAGTTGGGCCCGATTATCGGAGTGTCGTAGGAACCAAAGTTGTCGGCGAGGAAGTGTACGAGCCCGGAGAGGAAGTCAGCGGCCAGGTAAGCCAGGGCAGCCAGGATCGGCGCAAGCCACAGGTCGCCGAAATCGACCATCCCCTGGTAGACATCCACGCCTATCAACAACAAAAGCAACACGAAACACAAAATGCCAAGGACTTCCAGTAAGTAATGGCCTCTGCTGGTCTCGGGATGGAACCGGTCTTGCGTAGCCTGATCTTGCCGGGTCATATACAACCTCCTTTGTGGGGCATACGGAATGGGATTGGTCCTGGATTAGTGCGGAAGAGTTCTCTTGCCGGCCCACCTGCGGGCAGGTGACACTCGGAGTGCCCCAACCCCACGAATCTTCGGGTATACAGATGGTTGCCCTAAGGTCTTAGCGGAACCGGACCTCCTCGAATCCTAGACTAGTGACGAACGCTCTTACGCCATCTTCTGCGTTGTGTTCGGCTGTGTCCAGAATCTCGTTCTCGCGCGCGGCATCTCTGATCTTCTCCACCGCCTGCAGACGGGCTTCTTCGACGAGGTCGTCGTCGGGGCGGACATTCAGGGGGCTGAAGTCGCGGTCGTAGGCGCGGGTCTTCTGCTCGTCGAGGCTGGCTGAGAGGATCTGGGGTTCAGGCAGATCGATGGTGACGGTGCCGCTGTTCACCTTGACATCATCCTTGCCGATGTCGCCAAGGTCAACCCCGGCTTCGACTTCTCCTGTGGCGATCACAAGCACCCTCTCCCCGTTGAACAGGCGGTCCAGAACATCGCCGCCGGTCTCCTTCGTGACCGGCACGGACTCGGTAAAGCGTACCGTGGCGAGCTGGTCGAGCTCTTGTATCCCTTCCACCACCACGGGCCCCGTCGTCGTACGTGGCGGCTTCTCTCCGAGAAGCGGTCCCACTATCGGAAGCAACAAGCCATAGCGCGCGAGCCCGACTCCGAGCGCGACGCTCAAGATGACGATAACGAGCGCCAGAACGAGCGTAGTTCCGAGCCCGCCACCTTTATTGCCCATGTTCTCCCTTTTTCCGAGCTTGCAGTTGGGGAGATTCTACACCGGTCGAAATCCCTGTCGGGCCTCTACACTACCTCTCACAGCGCCGTCATAAGGTAAGCACTTCAGCGGATAAAGAGCTGACTGGCTGAAATGGTGAAGTGCCGACGAGCGCGGGTATTGGAAGGGTTTCCAATACCCGCTGTCACGCCTGAATATTCGTCTCGCGCCAGCGAGTGTGCCCGCCGAGGCCCATGGCCTCGGGGAACTCCTCGCCCTTGGAGAGCTGTACCCGGACCGGCGGGAGCATGGTCCCTCTGTCGCAGATGTAGGTGCCCGAGACAGGGGCCTTCTCGCCGGGCCTGAAGGTCGGTGCGTAGGGTTCGTAGCGGGAGAGTATGTCTTCCGGGCCGGCCATCACAGGGTGACCGAGCGGGCCTCGTTGAAACCCGGAGTCTCTTCGAGGGCGTTCAGGACTTCTTCTGGGACGGGCTCGTCCACGGTGACGGCCATCGCCGCGCGGGAACCGGGTTCCCCGCGTCCGACGGCCATGTTGCCGATGTTGATGCCGTGCTCCCCGAGGATACTGCCGAGCTTCCCGATCATGCCAGGCCTGTCCTCGTTACGGATGAAGAGCATGTACTTCTCGGGGACGACATCGAAGTCGAATCCCATCGCTTCGACGAGCCGCGGCTGCATCCTTGGCCCGAAGAGCGTCCCGCTCACCGCGTTCTCACCCATGCGCAACTCCACGAGGTTCGTGTAGTCCGCGCTCTCCGAAGACCGCGAGGTCTCGACCTTGAGCCCGCGCTCCTTCGCGAGTGCGGGCGTGTTGACGAAATTCAAGGGCTCGAAGACCATCGGCGCGAGGAGCCCTTTCTGGGCCGAGACGTCGAGGAGGCGCGTGTCGAAGCCTGCGACCTCACCACGATACTCGATGCTAAGGGTGTCCCCAGTATCGTCCGTTAGCTGGTAGAGCAAACTTCCCAGAGACTCGCACAACCCCGAGAACTGGGCCACGAACTCGGCACCCTCCCCTATCGGAACGGGTGCGTTTATGGCGTGTACAGGCACGGCGCCCCTGAGGGCCATCGCCACCTGCTCGGCGGCCGTGATGCCTGCCCTGTCCTGGGCCTCCGCAGTGCTCGCCCCGAGGTGGGGCGTCACAACCACGTTGGGGAGCGTGAAGATCGGGGAGTCCGTCGTCGGCTCCTCTGCGAAGACGTCGAGCGCGGCACCGGCGATGGCGCCCTCCTTTAGAGCATTGTAGAGGGCCGTCTCGTCGACGATGCCGCCACGGGCCACGTTTATGAGGTACGCGGTGGGCTTCATCTTCGCCAGAGCGTCCTCGTTCACGAGCCCCACCGTCTGGGGGGTGCGCGGGACGTGTAGCGAGACAAAATCGGCCCGCTCGAAGACCTCGTCAGCGCTCTCTGCCCGCCCGACGTTCATCGAGCGCATCCTGTCCTCGGAGACATAAGGGTCATAGGCGAGGACCCGCATCCCCATGCCCAATGCGCCCCGCGCGACGATGGCGCCGACGTGACCAAGCCCGACCAGCCCGATCGTCTTCTCCGACACCTCGACACCTTTGAGCGCGCTCCGCTTCCACTCCCCGCCCCGCAAGGAGGAGTCCGCGGCAGGGATGCGCCGCGACACAGCGAGCATGAGCCCCAGGGTGTGCTCGGCAGCGGCGACCGTGTTGCTCTCAGGGGCGTTGGCGACGATGATGCCGCGCTTGGTAGCGGCCTCTATGTCTATGTTGTCGACGCCGATGCCGGCGCGTCCGATAGCCTTGAGGTTGCCGGCCCGCTCTATTACATCGGCGCTGACTTTCGTGGCGCTGCGGATGATGAGGCCGTCGTAATCCCCGATCTTCTGGAGCAGTTCTTCAGGGCTGAGGTCGAGGAGGACATCCACCTCGAAATCTTGCTCTAGTAGCTCTATGCCGTGATCGGCGAGCTTTTCGGGGACGAGGATCCTCAAGCCTTCACCCCGCTCTTCGAGAAGACCCTCTGGGCAGCGCCGACGCCCTTTCCAAGCTCCACGGGGTAGTCCAGGGACTCCAGCGCGAGCTCGGTGGCCGCTATCGTGGCGATGATGTCGAAGGCATCGAAGTAACCGCAGTGTCCGATGCGGAAGATCCTGCCCGCCATCTCGCCCTGTCCACCGGCGACCTGTATCCCATGCTCGCGGAAGATCATACGCACGAGCTGCTTGCCGTCGATACCCTCGGGCACCCATGCAGCGGTGACGGCCGAGTTGGGGTCCTCGTCAGGCCCGAAGAGCTCGAGCCCCATGCCCTTGATCCCCGCTCTCGACGCCCGGCCGAGCAATACGTGCCGCCCGAACACGTTCTCGATACCCTCGTCTATGAGCTGCTGCAACGCGACGTCGAGCTGGATGATGAGGCTTACCGCAGGTGTCCACGCCGTCTGAGCCGGGTCCTTCTGGTAGGCCTTCCTGGCCGCCGTCCAGTCGAAGTAATAGCGCGGCATCAGCGACTCTTCGTGCATCCGCATGGCCCGCTCGCTTACGCTAACGAACCCCAGGCCAGGAGGCGTCATGAGCGCCTTCTGAGAGCCGGCGACGACGACATCGACGCCCCACTCATCGGTCCTCAACGTACAGGCCCCGAGGCCCGAAACCGCATCGACGATGGTGACGACGTCAGAGGCGGCCTTCGCGAAGCCCTCGATGTCGTTGACGGTGCCCGTCGAAGTCTCCGAGAGCACGCAGATAGCGCCCTTGATCCCAGGGTCGTTAGCCAGCGCTTCTGCGACCTCGTCGTTGTCCGCCTTCTGCCCCCAATCGTACTCTAGCTCGGTGACCTCCAGTCCGAAGGCCCGGCTCATCTTGACCCACCGGCCGCCGAAGTTGCCGTTGTTGACGACAAGAACCTTGTCTCCTGGCGAGAAGAGGTTCTGGATCGCACCCTCGAAAGCCCCGGTCCCGCTCGCCGCGTAGGTAAAGATGTCGTTCTCCGTCAGAAAGACCTGCTGCAAATTCTCGTTAACCCTGGTGAACACCTCGCCGAACTCGGGCGTGCGGTGGTGGATGATAGGTAACGCCCCCGCCGCAGAGACCTCGGGCGGTATAGGAGTGGGGCCTGGAGACATAAGACGGTACTTGTTCATCATGGGTGCTGAGCTTCCTCTCTCACCGCGTTCAACAGGTCTTTCATTTTAGACATAATAGTTGCCGATGGCTACATGATGGGACATCTCTTTTACAAAGTGTTGCTTTTTGCCTTTGCCCTTATGAACCCCGTCTGCCAGGCATCGTCAGGAGTCCGGCAAGCGCGGTCTTATACCCGCTGGAAGGTCTTTGTCCTGGCTGACTCGCGGGCGGCGAGGCACATGGCGGCGCTGAGAAGCCCATCTCTCAGCGAAGCGTTAGGCCTGGCGCGTCCCTTTACCAGATCCAGGAAGCTTTCGGCGAGGATGAGGTCTCCGCCCGTGTGCCCATCGTCCTCGATGTCCACCCGCATCTGCTCGACCTTCTCAGAGCGGACACCCCGCCGTAAAGTACGTTGTTTATGGTCTGGATCTGGTTTATCGTCCCCAGTGCGCCCGATTTCACGACCTCTAGCGCCTTCGAGAAGAGGGGCGTATGGCGCAAGGGGAACGAGACGACCTCATCCTCCCTGTCCCGGAATGTCTCCCGCAGCGCCCCTAACTCCTCCAGGCTTATGGCGGGTCGGCGACGGCGAGGATACTCACGCCGGGGTCGACGGTCTGCATCGAGGCGATCATAGCGGCAGCCCGGTGTCCGAGCCCGATCACAGCGAGCCTCGTCACGCCTCTTGAATGAAACACCGCACGCTCCTGATGCTGAGTGGCCTCTCAGACTGGTCTGGCAGGTAGTGACAACCTGCGGTTCGTCTCATTGTCTCTCAACTACTGCCCGGCGGGTTTGAGGGTGCCATCCATGATCATCATGACCGTGAAGCTGTCTTGGTAGGGACTGTTCTGGTAGATGGGGTCGCTATCAGGCAACCAGCCCGTAACCCGTTCGCCGTCGAGTGCGGGGTTGTTACCGTAGCGCTCCCAGAGCGGAATGACAGGCAGCAGTTCGTTGAAGATTTTGGACAGCTTGGTCACGGTCGCTTTCTGCTCCTCCTCGTCGAGGCCAGAGGCGCACTTGAGGACCAGCTTCTCCAGGTCAACCCTTCCGTAAGACTCCGTGTCCTGCGTCGTATCATAGGACATGCCGCCACCCGATGCGCCCACGTTATACGTTATCAGAGGTTGCTCGAACGAGTAGACGGGGTGAGGCTGTCCCTGGCCCCACGCCTGGATGCCCATCTCGAAGTCCCCGTCCGCCATCCTGGGTTCCCACTGGGTGAAAGTGACTGTCCTCACGGTCGTCTTGATGCCGAATTTCGTCAGCTGGTCGCCGAGGTTCTTGGCTGCCGCCGACCAGTCGGCGAACTCCGCAGGGGCGCCGAGCTCGTACTCCATCCTCTCCCCCTCGGGCGACACCCAGACCTCGCCGTCCTTCTCGAAACCGAGGCCCTCCAGCTCGCTGGCAGCTTTGTCCGGGTCGTACTCGTAGGGATCCATGTTGGACAGGTCTTCTTCCGAGACCCAGTCCTTGACCAGGTTATCCGAAACGCCCGTCATGTACTGTGATCTCTTGGCTGACTCTGCCAGCGAGACGGTGCCGTTCTCATCCATATCTATGGCCTTCGCGATGGCCTGCCTGACCTTCGGATCTGCGACGGCTTTAATCTTCGCGTAGTTGAAGTAGAGTGCCGGTCCGGAATAGGTGGGAGCGCGGATTATCCGGATCCCCTGCTCCTCGAAGGACTTCTCTGTTGCGATCGGAAACCCGTGCGTGGCGTAGTCTACGTCCTTGGAGAGCACCAGTGGCGTGACCGCCGGGGTAACGCCGTTGTAGATGACCATCTTCTCGAGGTCCGTCTGGTCTGCGTTCCACGCGGTGTCTACTTTGTTCATCGTGAGCTGCGATTCGGTTATGCTGTCCTTGTCTATCTTGAAGGGGCCCGTGACGACCATCTCTTCTGGCTTGAATGACTCGAACTCCGTGACCAGGTCCCTGAACTCCTTGGATTCGGGGTCGGCGCCGCTATCAAAGAGGTCCTTGGCTTTACTGGACCATTCGCCGTAGACCGAGTTCGCCCTGATGCGCTCCCTGAGCACCAGCCGCTCGACGAGCGTGGAGGGAACTTTCATCGTGAACGTCAGGTTGTATTCGTCGTCGGGTTCTACTGAGCCGAGGTTGTTCCACACTAGCTGCTCCTGCAGGCGAAGCAGGTTGAAGGTGGTGACCACGTCCCTGGAGGTAAACTCCGAGCCGTCGCTCCATTTCGCGCCCTCGCGCAGCGTCACCTTGAACACGTCAGGCGGCGCGAACCCCCACTCGGTAGCCATGTACGGCACGTACTCCTGCTCGGCCCACTTGTACATCGCCATGGGCATCTCCAGGACATCCTGATAGATGGTCAGCTGGAAGATACCGTTGGTAGCGAAGGTGTTGAAATGCCCGGTCGGAGGTAGCTGGTAGGGATACGCGCCGTGAAACTCTTTGGCACTTCCGCCTCCACCTTCCCCATATTTCTGGCCTCCGCCACCGCAGCCGGCGAGCAACAGCCCGGCCCCCGCTGCGCTCAACCCGAGAAACTGCCGCCGGGTCAATGCCTTTGGGCGGTAGATCCTCTCTGTCGTACTCATTCATTGCCTCCTTCTTTCGACGGAGTCTCTCCGTACGTATCTAGCGCCTGCTGTACAGAACCAGCAGCGTTACTGCTTCGTGCGCAGGAATCGAACTGCAGGATATGATCGTTCTCTGTTCCGGACATTCCTCGAATTGCTTTATGGCTGGCCGCTAACCTCCGGCGTACTCCTGCAGCCGCTTCTCGAAGACTCTCTCGCTGTCCTGCAAGCCGCCAACGCGGTTGCGGGCGCTCCACAAGCGACGGTGCTCGCCGAGAATGGTACGCATCCCTGAGGCCAGCTCATCACGCTTTTCGGCTGAGTCTATGGTTCCTTGGAGTATCGCCGTCCCCCGCTTGCAGGCGTGCAGCATGATTCTCGCGGCGTTGGCGAACTCGTCGCGGGTAATCCCCGCGTCGTGCCTTTCCATGCGCGCACCTTCGAGCGGCTCGATGATGGAGGAGATGTGCTCGCCGGCCTCCCTGAGGCTCTCGACGGTCACGCCATCGGGGAGCGTGCTCCCCGGGGCCTGCGTGAGCAGGTGGAAGAGAACCGTGGAGTTGTGCGGAACCGGTCCTGCCTTCTCGTGCGCGTTGCCGAGGTCGTGGCTCAATCTGCCCATGACGCGCGCCTCGTCGTGGAAGGCATGCAGGTCGAGGGCGGAGATAAAGTCCTCGTCTCTATTGGTCTCGTGGCACCAGGGCAGCGCCGCTCCGGCGGCGAACCCGAGGTAGCTTACCGGCAGGTACTGCGTGTGGGCGTTGTCGCCCCAGTCGGTATTGAGCACACCGCCGGCCCCGTGCTTGAGGCCGTTCTCGGTCGCGTTGCGGATGTTGCCGAGGCAGTTGGAGGTGCGCCCCGCGATGGTGTTCCACGATGAGATGCCAGGACACACAAAGAACGGTATCCCCGACCTCGCGAACTCGGCGCCGTGCTCGTCAAAGGGATGGTCGGCCTCGTAGCCCCATTCGAGCACCACAGCGTCTCTAGGTAGTTCAGGCACCAGCTCAGGGTGCTGGATGATGATGTCTCCCCAGAAGTGCATCGTGCGACGATGACGCTTGACCAGGTTGTAGATGTCCAGCAGGTAATCGAGGTAGACGCGGCCTGCGCCCTTCTCCTCGACAGCCCTGGAGCTCCGGCCACGGCCAACGTCCCAGGTCTCGTCGCAGCCGACGTTGAACTTCTCGCTGGAGAAATGCGGAAGCAGCTCGGAGAACAGCTCTCCCATGAACTCGACGCTGCGCTGGTCCGTTGGGTTCAGGCTGAAGGGCGGCATCTGCCTGGTATGTCCTTGCCAGGTCAACTCGAAGCCATCAGGGCACTCGGCCAGATGGTTGTAGCGGGGCAACTCCAACCAGTGGTGCATGTGCCCGAAGGAGTTCTGGTTGGGCACCAGCTCGACGAACCTCTCACGGCAATAGGCGTCGAGCCGGAGTATCTCCTCACCGGTCATCGGGCTAGCCTGCGCCCATACTTCGCGGTGGTTCTCGTAGGCGAAGGTGTGCTCCGTATACAGCTCGAGGTGGTTGATCTTCCACCCGGAGAACAGGTCGACCAGACCGAAGAGCGTCTCCAGGGTAGGGACCTTGCTCCTGCTGATATCGAGCATCACCCCGCGCGATGGGAAATCCGGAGAGTCCTCGATCTCACCCGCAGGAAGCGCTCCCTCGCACTGGCGCAACATCTGCACCAGGGTCATGACGCCGTAGAATGCCCCGGCCGCGTCACCGGCAACGAGGTCTACGCCGTCGTCAGCAATCCGCAACCGGTAGCCTTGCGCGGAGATGCCCCGCTCTGGCGCGAGCGTTATGGTCGTCCCGCCCCTGGAACCGTAGATCCCGGGATCCCTCGCCCGCAAGGTCCACCCGATACATTGGTTCTCCCGGAGCGCCCGCTGCAACCTGTGGGCTATGGGGAGCAATGATCCAGGATCCCCCTGACAGATGATCTTCGAGCCGCCGGTTAGTCTGTACGTGCCCGTTCTGGCGACGACCGAGCGCGGCTTTGGGAGCAGGATCAGGTCTTCGATAGATGCCATGACTTCGATTGGTCTCCCCTCTCTGAACGTCCGTTATCCCATCGCATAGAAAGGGTTGGGCCACTTGTAACCTTCGACCAGGCTAGCACGCCCCACCAATGGGCCACTCCTTTCCACCGTAAGCATGATGCCCCGTGGTAGAGTCCGGCGCATCCCGCGCAACGCTTCTCAGCGCAACATGGTGCATGATAGCAAGGAAGCCGGCTAGGACTAGAGGCTAGCCGAAGCCAGCACCTTCCAACGCGGGTAGTGCGGTCCGGGCGTAGCGGGCAGCGTAAGCCGTGCCTGCGTTGTTTGGGAACATACCGAACTCCCTGCTATCGAAATCTCCGGCTCCGGTGCGGATGCGGCCCTCAGCAAGGTCTATCCTGAGGGTATCACCATCGCGGAGCAGGCTGAGGACACCGCCAGCCGCAGCTTCGGGGGTGAAGAGTGTGGTCCAGGCTCCCAGAGCTTCCTCCGGTGCGAGCCCGTCGGTCAGCACAGGCACCTCGAGTCCTGCCTCCTTCAGGGATCGCGCGAGCGCGTCGAGCCGAAGCAGTCCCGGCCCGCCGCGTGGCCCGCAGCCTCCCACCACGAGCAACGCTCCCTCTCGGACCTCGCCACGAAGCACGCCCGAGACGACCTCTTCCTCGGAGCCGAAGACGCGGCACTCTCCCGCCGGATCCGCTACGCCCTCGCGCACGCGGCAGACGGCCTCGGCACCCGACGCCCTGGCCCTGATGAAGACGAGGCGAGAGTACTCACCCGGCGCAGGAGGGGCGGACGGCAGGTTCTCTTTCAGGTTGCCCGCCACGGTAGGAACGTCGTGGAGTGTGTCGCCCAGGGAAGAGAGGAGGCCGGGTACGCCGTACTCCCGCAACCATTCAGGGTTGGCTTCGGGGGTCTCTGCGGCGAGGACCCGCATCATCTGGCCGAATCCGGGGACACCGGCCTCACGTGCGATCGCCGCAAGGTGGACGAGAACCTCGGATCCGCCGCCTGCCGCAACGCCGGCCCGCAGCGCGTTGGCGAGAGAGAAGTCGTCAACCAGCTTGCGAGGGCGTAGCCCTTCACTTTCGGGGAGTGAGACAGCCGTGTCCGCAGGGTCCCCGCGGCCCGGCGCGAGGCCGAGCGCGACTAGGGTGGCGGAGAGAGGTGGACTGTCCGGCGATGCGCAGACCGTCGGGAGATCCAGGCGCACAGAGGCGACGAGCATTCCGGCGAGCTCCTCGGCGCTTGCGGCACCGAGCAGTAGACCGTCGAGGTCCATGCCGGAGCAAGAGGTCTCTACCAGGTCAGCGAGCCACTCGCGCGCCAGCGCGACGCCTCCTTCGGGTCGGGCGGACGGCAGGCGCAGCGAGACTGGTTCTCCTCCCGCATCGTAGACCGCGTCAGGGAGGCTCGAGGGTTCTAGGAAAGGGACACCGATACGCGGAGCTTTCAGGGTCGCTGACCTCTAGGAGCCCAGCTTCTCCAGAAGAAGCTCGCGGACCCTTCCGCCGTCGGCGCTGCCGCGCGTCGCCTTCATAACCTGCCCGACGAGGAAGCCGACCACCTTCTTGTCGCCGCCTTTGACACGCTCGGCCTCTTCGGGGTTGGCGGAGATCGCCTCGTCAACTACGCTGGAGAGCTCGTCGTGGCCTACAGAAGCGAGGCCGTCGCGCTCGACGACCGCTGATGGAGAATCGCCGGTCTCGAAGACTGTGTCGAGGGCCGTTCTTGCTGCGGAGCGCGAGACCTTGCCTGCTGCGACGAGTTCGATCAGCTCTTTCATGTGCTCCGGCGTAACCCTGCAGTCGGAGATATCGGTGCCGGTCTCGTTGAGGAGCGCGCGCAGATCACCGGAGATCCAGTTAGAAGCCTGTTTGGGATCCACCTCCGCTGCGACCGCTTCGTAGAACGATGCGAGGTTTCTATCCGACGTGAGTACCCCGGCGTCGTACTCAGAGAGGCCGTACTGCTCGACGAAGCGGGCGAGCATGTGGTCGGGCAGCTCGGGGAGCCGGCCCTCTATCCCTCTGACGTAGGCGGGTGAGAGCTCGAGCGGCAGGAGATCAGGCTCGGGGAAGTAGCGATAATCGTGGGCGTACTCCTTGCTGCGGAGCTCATGCACCTCGTCGGTCTCCGGGTCGTAGTGGAGCGTGGTCTGCTCGACACGGCCCCCGTTCTCCAGGATCTCACGCTGTCGCTCCAGCTCGCGCGCGAGGCCCCGCTCGACAAAGCGAAAGGAGTTCATGTTCTTGAGCTCGGTCTTGGTGCCGAAAGTTCCGTCGGGGTTGCGTATGGAGACGTTGGCGTCGCAGCGGAGTTGCCCCTTCTCCATGTCGGCTTCCGAAACGCCGACCGCCCTCAGGATGTCCTTGAGCTGGTTGGCTGTAGCCCTCGCCGCTTCGGGCGATGGGATGTCGGGTTCGGTGACGATCTCCATCAGGGGCGTGCCCCCGCGGTTGAAGTCGACCAGGGAGCCGACGGACCCGTGCATGCGGCCCGAAGTGCCGACGTGTACGTTCTTCGCCGCGTCCTCCTCGAGGTGAAGCCGCGTGATGCCGACCCGGATCTTGCCTTCGGGGGTAGGTACGTCGATGTGGCCACCCGTACAGATCGGCTCATCGAACTGGGAGATCTGGTACCCCTTAGGAAGGTCGGGGTAGAAGTAGTTCTTCCTGGCGAAGATCGCCCGGTCTGCGACGTCGCAGTTGAGCGCGAGCCCGGCCATCACCCCGAGCTCGACGGCCTTCTGGTTGGTGACGGGCAGGGCCCCTGGATGGCCGAGGCAGACGGGGCAGGTGTGGGTGTTCGGGGGGTCGCCGTAGGTCACCCTGCAGCCACAGAACATCTTGGTCGTGGTCGCCAGGTGGACGTGAAACTCGAGCCCTATAACCGCCTTGTAAGTACGCTTCTCTTGCACTTCCAAATGCCAGCCCCCATGCCAGTCTCGCCTGCCGTTACATTCTCATTCTAGCATCGTAGGACGTCCTGCCTGGCCTGTAGGGTGGATGTTAGAATGCTCTTTACGGAGGTTTACGTAAGCTTGCATACCGAGACAGAGAACGCCGGGGTAAACCGGCCGCACCTCGTGGTCTTGCAAGGACCGGGCCTCGGCGATTTCTTCGAGATAACCGACGACGAGCTCGTTCTTGGCAGCGACCCGTTCAGCGCTGACATCGTGGTGCGGGACGTGGAGGTCGAACCTCGGCACGTCGAGCTCTACAGGCGACCTGGCGGCTATGCCCTGCGGGGCGTGGAAGCAGGGAAGACAATCGCGCTCAACGGGGAAGTATTGGAGGAGCCAGGGTGTGGGCAACTCCTATCTGACGGGGACCGTATACACGTGGGCGACTCCGTACTCGAGTACTCGCACCAGGATGAGATCAAGGCCTCCTTCTTCGAACAGTTGCACGAGCTCGTGAACCGCGACCATCTCACGGGCCTCTACTCCAAGGGACGCTTCGACCGCGAGTTCGAGCACCGCCTGGAGGCGATGGCCGACGAGGGAAGACCCTTGAGCGTGCTCATGGCTGACATAGACAGCCTCAAGAAGATCAACGACGCCAAAGGTCACCTGCTCGGCGAGTTCGTCGTCGGTGAGATCGGACGCATCATCGGCGCCATGCACGAAGAAGAAGGGCGCAGCGCCACCCGCTTCGGCGGCGACGAGTACCAGAGCGTCCTCCCCGATCTCTCGAAAGAGGAAGCCCTGAGGGTGGCCGAGGAGATACGTCGCAGCGTCGAAGCACAGATCTTCGAATGGGACAACGTCTCGGCCATGACGACTATCTCCATAGGTGTCGCCAGCTACCCCGAGGACGGAACCACCCACCAGGAACTGACCCACGCCGCCGACGCCGCCCTCTACAGGGCCAAACGAGCCGGCGGCAACACGGTAAGCGAGTAAGGTCAACGCCAGGCCAATTCTTCTGCGGCGCTCCTCTCTGGACGACCGTGTCGCCCTTCCGAAGTCCGTGCATATAATGTGTCTGACGTTGGGGCATCTTTGCATCGTGATGCCCAGGTGGCGGCCACGAAAAAGGAGGAAGATATGACCCAACCACAGGCGGCATTACCAGCGGAGGCCGGACACTGGTGGGCTCTGGCGCTGCGTGGCGCCATCGCCATACTCTTCGGGCTGGCCGCGCTCCTGCGACCTGGGATAGCCCTGGAGGCATTGATCCTGCTGTTCGGCGCCTACGCCCTGGTCGACGGCGTGTTCTCCATAGTTGGCGTGTTCGGGGGCACCCGCGGTGGGACACCCCGCTGGCTCTTGTTCATCGAAGGAGTGGCCGGCATCCTGGCCGGCCTGATCGCCTTCGTCCTGCCAGGGCTGACAGCGATCCTCCTTCTCTACCTCATCGCCGCCTGGGCCATCGTCACGGGTATCGCCGAGATAGCAATGGCCATCAGACTGCGCAAGGAGATAAGGGGCGAGTGGGCCATGATCGTCGGCGGCTGCTTCTCCGTACTCTTCGGGGTGATCCTGGCCGTGATAGGACCGGTAGCCGGGTTGTTCTCGCTCATATGGCTGATCGGGATCTACGCCTTGGCGTTCGGGATCCTGATACTGATCACGGCTTTCAGTGTGCGCGGCAGGGACAGCGGCAGCGCCGACAGGCCGAGCAGAGTCGTCTGATACTTGAAGCCGCGATCGGCTGAAGCGCGCTTCGGCCAATCGCATCAAGGTTTCATCTGGAAGGGGAAGTCAGTCACCTGTTCGGTGGCCCGGGCTGCCCGCAGGAGCATTGGCTCGGTGAAGTGGTCACTCATGAGCTGGACGCCGACGGGGAGCCCCTCCGAGAGGCCACCTGGGACGCTTATGGCAGGGATGCCGGCTAGGTTAGCGGGGACGGCGCATATGTCGCTGGCGTACATGGCTAGGGGGTCATCTACCTTCTCCCCGATTCTGAACGCCACCGAGGGTGCTGTCGGCGACAGCAGGATGTCGTAGCGGGCGAAGGCCGCGCGGAAGTCCTCGATAATTCTGGTCCGCACCTTCTGCGCCTGCGCGTAGTAGGCGTCGTAGTAGCCCGAAGACAGGGCGTAGGTGCCGAGCATGATCCTTCGCTTCGCCTCGTCTCCGAAGCCCTCCTCGCGCGTCTTGCGGTACATCTCGTGCACGCCGTCCGCGGGGACTCTCAAACCGTAGCGCACACCGTCGAAGCGGGCGAGGTTCGATGAGACCTCGGCCGGAGCGATGATGTAATAGGCAGGAAGCCCGTATCCGGAATGCGGCAGGCTCGCCTCCCCCACCTCGGCGCCCGCGCTTTCGAGCCTCCTGGCCACCCTCTCGACGACCTCGCGTACGCCTGGCTCTATCCCCTCGCCCATCAGCTCGGGTACCACCCCGATTCGCAGGCCCTCTAAACCGTCTTCCAGGTTCGCCAGGTAGTCTGGGACCTCCACGTTGGCGCTCGTCGAGTCGCGCGGATCGTGGCCTGCGATTGCCTGCAGGAGTAGCGCCGCGTCCCGCACGTCGCGGGTCATGGGCCCTACCACGTCGAGCGAAGAGGCGAAGGCGATCAGACCGTAGCGCGAGACACGCCCGTAGGTGGGCTTGAGCCCAATGATGCCGCACAGCGCCGCAGGCTGGCGCACGGAGCCGCCCGTGTCCGTCCCTAGCGCCCACCAGCCCTCACCCGCCGCGACCGCAGCAGCAGATCCGCCCGAAGACCCGCCAGGAACACGGCCCGGATCCCAGGGGTTGCGGCTAGGACCCCAGGCCGAGTTCTCCGTCGATGAGCCCATGGCGAACTCGTCACAGTTGGCCTTGCCGACCATGATGAGGTCCTCGCCGAAGTTCAGAAGCGCCGAAGCGTCGTAGAGTGGCTCGAAGTTCTCGAGGATCTTCGACCCGCACGTCGTCCTCACGCCACGCGTAGAGAGCACGTCCTTGACGGCGAGTGGAACTCCCTCCCAGAGAGCGCGCTCGCCGTTCCTGGCATCCACCGCCTCGGCGCGTTCGAGCGCCAGCTCTGGGGTTGTCGTCACAAAGGCGTTGACCCCGTCCTCTACCTCTTCGACGCGTGTGTTGGCGACCTCGGCGGCCTCGCGGGCCGAGACCTCGCCGCCTTCTATCTCCTTTGCGAGCCCGTAGGCAGTGAGATCTAGCAGGCTACCAGGCATCTCAGTCGATCCTGGGGACGGCGAAGAGACCGTCGACACGCTCGGGGGCCGGGGAGAGTGCCTGTTCTTGTGAGAGCTCGGGGCGCGGCTCGTCGGGGCGTAGGACGTTCGAGAGGTCGAGCGGGTTCGCCGTAGGCGACACGTCGGCGAGGTCTAGCTCCTGGATCTTCTCTATGCTGTCCAGGATCGCGTCGAGCTGCCCGCCCATCTTCTCTATCTCATCGTCTGTGAGTCCCAAGCGTGCCAGATTCGCAACGTGGCGCACCTGCTCTTCGGATATCATGCCAGGCCTCCGGTCCTTAGCTCGTAGAAGCAGAACTTATCTTAGCGCAGCGCCTGCAATCCTTCGCACCAGCAAGCCTGCGAGCGCCACATCCTTCATCTGAAACCACCGCTGTTGCACGTACGGGCCAACGAGGTTCTAATTGTACAGGCGTCCACAGATATCTTCCCGGTGGGAAGACTGATTCACCCAGGAGGCAAGAGTATGGTCCCTCAGGGACTCTGTATCAGTGAGATGACTCGTGACCGGATGAAGGAAGACGACAAGAGGCGGCTGCGAGACCCCGTTGCGGAGGAGGAAGCAAGGAGATGACGATCCACGAGGCGGCAAGCGAATCCGACCGTACAGGGCCAGGGGGCGCGCCGGGCTACCAGCCCATAGAGAACTATGGGATCATCGGCGATCTGCACACCACGGCCCTGGTAGGAATGGACGGTTCCATAGACTGGCTTTGCCTGCCGCACCACGACTCCCCAAGCGTCTTCGCGGCCATCCTCGACAGCGCGAAAGGTGGGCGGTTCAAGGTCTCACCAGTAGGAGGCGAGGTCACCACCAAACAACTCTACTGGCCGGATACCAACGTCCTGGTCTCGCGGTTCTTCACGCCCGACGGGGTTGGAGAGATCACGGACTACATGCCGATAGCCGCTCTGGAGAGTGGCCACAAGCGCCACCAGATCGTCCGTCGCGTCGAGGTGGTGCGCGGCACGATGACCTTCCGGATGGAGTGTTCCCCGGCCTTCGATTACGCCCGCAAGGAGCACGAGACCAGAATCGTCCCCGGCGGGGCGATCTTCCACTCCCTTGATCTCAGCCTTGGCCTGGCATCGTTCTTCCCCCTGGAGCAGAAGGACAACGGGGCCACCGCCGAGTTCACGCTGCAAGAGGAACAGTCCACGGTTTTCGTGCTCAGGGAGATAGAAGCCGGAGAAGACTGCGGGGTCTGTCTCTCCAGGATGGACGAAGAAGAGATCTTTATGCAGACCGTCGAGTACTGGCGCCGATGGCTCTCCAAATGCACCTACACGGGCCGCTGGCGCGAGATGGTCCGCCGCTCGGCCCTGACCCTGAAGTTGCTCACCTTCGAGCCGACAGGGGCGATAGTCGCCGCCCCTACCATGGGGCTGCCCGAGAGCATCGGCGGAGAGCGCAACTGGGACTACCGTTACACGTGGATCCGGGACGCGGCATTCACCATCTACGGGCTCCTGCGTATCGGGTTCACAGAAGAGGCCGCAGGGTTCATAAACTGGCTGGGATCGCGCTGCCAGAGAGCCAATCCTAACGGATCACTGCAACTAATGTATGGGATAGACGGGCGCCAGGACCTGACAGAGGAGATCCTTGATCACCTCGACGGCTATCGCAGCTCACGCCCCGTCAGACTCGGAAACGGCGCCTACGACCAGGTACAGCTCGATATCTACGGCGAGCTCATGGACGCCGTCTACCTCTATAACAAGCACGGCTCCCCCATCTCCTACGACCTGTGGACCCACCTGCGAGCCCTGCTCAACTGGGTATGCGACAACTGGCAGAACGAGGACGAGGGGATCTGGGAGACTAGGGGCGGCCGCAGGAACTTCGTGTACTCCAGGCTCATGTGCTGGGTTGCCATGGACAGAGGCTTGAGGCTCGCCGACAAGCGCTCTTTCCCTGCCGACCACGAACGTTGGCTCGAAATCAGGGATAGGATCTACGAGGAGATCATGGAGAAGGGTTGGAGTCAGGAGCGCCAGGCGTTCGTACAGACCTACGGCGATGACACCCTGGATGCCTCGAGCCTGATCATGCCCCTCGTCTTCTTCCTTTCGCCAAGCGATCCCAGGATGCTCAAGACGCTCGATGCTATCAACCGCCCGCCGAAAGATGGAGGACTCGTCTCGAACAGCCTCGTATACCGCTACGACGTGCAGAAGTCCGCGGACGGCCTGACGGGCGAGGAAGGGACCTTCAGCCTCTGCACCTTCTGGCTCGTCGAAGCCCTAACGCGGGCTGGCCGGCTCGAGGAATCCCGCCTCATCTTCGAGCACATGCTCGGTTACGCTAACCACCTCGGGCTCTACGCCGAGGAGATCGGGCACCGCGGCGAGGCGCTAGGCAACTTCCCGCAGGCCTTCACGCACCTCACCCTCATCAGCGCTGCCTACAACCTCGATAAGGCGCTCGGTAGCAGGGGTTAGCACGGTAGGAAGGAGTCTCCCTCTATGGCAGCACAGCATTACGACGCCGTGGTGATCGGGGCAGGCCAGGCCGGGGTCCCGCTCTCCCAGGCACTCGCCAGGTCGGGACGCAGAACAGCCCTGATCGAACGCGAACACGTAGGCGGCACCTGCATCAATGAGGGCTGTACCCCAACCAAGACGATGGTCGCCAGCGCGAAGACAGCCTACATAGACCGCCGTTCGGCCGACTACGGCGTCCACAACGGCCCTGTCACCGTCGACATGCCCGAGGTGCGAGGCCGCAAGCGGGCGATGGTGGACAGCTTCAGGAACAGTAACCTGAGGCGCATCGAAGCCACAGATGGGCTCGACCTGATCGCTGGCGAAGCCAGCTTTACGGGCCCGAAAGCGCTCGCGGTGCGCACGAACGATGGCGAGCTCTTGGAGCTAGACACGGACAACGTGTTTATCAATGCCGGCGCCAGGCCCGCCAATCCCCCGATCGAAGGGCTGGACGACGTACCTGTCCTGAACTCGACCTCCATCATGGAACTCGACGAGCTGCCGGATCACCTGCTCGTGCTCGGCGGCAGCTACGTCGGGCTGGAGTTCGCCCAGATGTTCAGGCGTTTCGGTAGCGACGTCACGGTCGTGCAACGAAGCGGACAGTTGATGGGCCGAGAGGACGCCGACATCGCCGGGGCTGTCGCCGAGATCCTGCGCGAGGACGGCATCGAGGTCCTGCTGGGGACCCAGACGATGCGCGCCGAGCGGGACGACGCCGGAAAAATCGTTCTGACGGTAAACACGTCCGAAGGGGAGCGCACGCGGTCGGGGTCTCACCTCCTTGTGGCGGCCGGCCGCCCGCCCAACACCGAGACCCTCAACCTCGACGCGGCCGGCATAGAGCGAGACAAACGCGGCTTTATCAAGGCGAACGAGCGCCTGGAGACCAGCGCACCCGGCGTCTACGCACTCGGAGACGTGAAAGGGGGGCCGGCCTTCACCCACATCTCCTACGACGACTTCCGCATCATCCGAACCAACCTGCTGGAGGGAGGCAGCGCCACCATCACGAATCGCCAAGTCCCCTACACCATGTTCATAGATCCACAACTAGGCCGGATCGGGCTCAGCGAGCAGGAGGCCAGGGACCAAGACCGCGACGTACTCGTAGCAAAGATCCCCATGTCCTACGTTTCGCGGGCCGTAGAGTTGGGCGAGACGCGTGGCCTCATGAAGGCCGTCGTGGACGCCGATACCGGCCAAATCCTGGGCTGCGCAGTGCTCGGGATAGAGGGGGGTGAGATCATGGCGATGATCCAGATAGCCATGATGGGCAAGATGTCATACACGGTCCTCCGCGATGCCGTCTTCGCCCACCCCACGCTCGCTGAGTCACTGAACAGACTCTTCTCGACTGTGGAGCACCACTGAATCTCTGCTAGCTCCCCGGGCCCATCCGCGCGGCCATGACCGTATTGTGGAGCAGCATCGCACGGGTCATCGGGCCTACGCCTCCCGGGACGGGGGAGATCCAGGCCGCCCTGGGCTCGACCTCATCGAATCGCACGTCCCCGACTAGTCCTCCCTCTTCTTTGCGATGGATGCCGACGTCGACGACGACCGCTCCTTCCCCGACGTATTCGGCCCCGACCATCTCCCGCTTGCCAGCGGCGACGATGAGCATGTCGGCCCGCCGCGTCACCGCGGACAACTCGCGCGTACGCGAGTGGCAGACCGTGACGGTTGCGTTCTCGCGCAAGAGTAGCTGTGCGAGCGGCTTGCCAACGAGGTTCGAGCGCCCGACGATGACGGCCTCGCGTCCGGAGAGCTCTATGCCGTTGCGCTTAAGGAGTTGGATCACACCGTGCGGGGTGCAAGGGAGGAGGCTCGGCAGGCCGACGGCGAGCCGTCCTGCGCTCTCAGGGCTGAGGCCGTCCACGTCCTTGGCGGAGGTTATGCTCGAGATCAGGGACATAGAGTCCAGCCCTTTGGGCAGGGGGAGCTGGATAAAGAAGCCTGAGACGGCCCTCTCAGCGTTCAACCGTCCCACGAGGCCGTCGAGCTCTTCCTGGGAGACGTCAGCGGAGAAGCGGTGGACCCTCGACTCTATTCCTACCTCCTGGCTGTCGCGCTCCTTGGAGGCGACGTAGGTGACTGAGGCAGGGTCCTCGCCGACCAGGATCACGTCGAGCCGCACGGGCACGCCGCGTTCTTTCAGCCCGGCGACCTCTAAGGCTACCTCAGAGCGGACCTCGGCCGCCGCTATTCTGCCGTCCAGTATCTTCGCCACGATTGCTCTAGAGGACCGAGAGCAGTAAGGGGGCCACCTGCTTCTTGCGGCTCATCACGCCAGGTAGGTCTATAACGCCGTTGTGGGCCTGGGAGTCGAAGGCCTGGTGCACGTAGGAGCAGTCACCGACGCACAAGAGCTGGGTGCCGCCCTCTATGATGTCCGTGACCATGAGTGCCGAGAACAGGTAGCCGTTCTCCCCTTTCAGGTCCTCCAGGGCGTCTATCAGCTCGTCCTTGCGCTCGAGGAGACCAGTACCGACAATCTCCACCTGGGAGACGCTCACCTTGTTTCCAGAGCTCGTCCCGTACTCCTTCGCGTCGCGGCCAACGATCTCCTGCGCGGAGAGCGAAGAGACGTCCGAGGAGGCCTCGAACATCTCCGTCCCGAACTCGTTCGCGTCAAGGTCGAGCATCTCCTCGAGATATCGAGCGACCTCGCGGTCGCGGTCCGTGGTGGTCGGGGAGTTCAGTATCACCGTGTCCGAGAGGAGGGCAGCAAGCAACATCTTTGCAGTTGGTACCTCGGGTCTCAGACCGCTCGCCTTGAAGCGCTCGACGATCAGGGTGGCCGTCGAGCCGACGGGATCGAAGGTGGCAGGGATGGGAGAGGTCGTCTCGATGTCTCCGATGTGGTGGTGGTCCAGGATCTCGACGACCTCGGCCTTCTCGACGCCTGCCACGCTCTGCCCGATCTCGGCGTGGTCGACGAGGAGCACGCGCCTCGGTTTGGGGTTGAGGAGATCTGTCCTCGTAACCACACCGATGGGTACTCTCTTCTCGTTCACGGCGATCGCCGCCCTGTAGTGGACCTCCATCACCTGCTCGGTTATCTCGGTTAGGAGGTCGTCTGGTCTGACGGTCAGGGGGTTCTCGCTCATGACCTCCCAGCAGGGGACGGAGAGCTGTATAAGGCGGCTCGTCACGTAAGAGTCGAGGGGAGAGAGCAGTACGGCCGTCCCCCTATCCCTGGCCACCTTCAGGATCTCATCCTCAGGACGTACCCCGTTGGAGACGACGAGTACGCCGGCGCCAAGCTCTATGGCCCTCCGCTGGCCCCTTGGGCGGTCCCCGATCACCACGATGTCGCCTGGCTCCATAGACTGCCCCATCGAGTCCACGCTCATCGAGATGACCCACAACTGGCCCGAGGACTCACGGTCTCCCTCCCCAACCAGAAGCTCGCCCTCGAGAACCTCGACCATCGCCCCGACCGAGACGGGGCTCTCGGCGAAAGTGGAAGCCCCGCGCGACTCCCGCACGTACATGCGCGCCAGGTTCCGCTCCGTGATGATCCCGGTGAGAGAGCCATCGACTTCCACTATTGGCAGCTGGCTTATGTTCCGCCTGGCCATAGTAAGGCCTACGTTGCGCAGCGGGTCGTTTTTGCGGGCGACGGTCACGTCTCCGGCCATGACGTCCTTCACGCGCAGCATGATGTGCTCGAGCAGGCCCGGTTTTTCGGCCCCGCTCTTCTTCAAAGCCCACCCTGTCTGGGCGTTTAACTCACCGAGCCGCGCCGCAACGTAGTGGTTATCAGGGTCGACGAGGTTCTTGTACTCGGCGTATGCAATCGCCGAGGCGATGGTATCCGTATCAGGGTTCTTGTGACCCGTTACGTAGACGTGGGGCAAGGCATCCTCCATTCCCTCTATCTGAACGAATTCCGTGCCGAGTCTCATCGATCTTGATACCTACCCGACAGCAACGCGTGTCAAATTTTGCGCGCAAAGAGTCTATCAGAGAGTCTAAGAGCCGTAGGAATCTATGCGATCCGCGGTCATCTGCTGAGTGTCCGAGAGGACGTGAGCACAACGACTTGGGGTAACCTACGGCAGCCTAATCCTCTGTCCGAAAACCGTAGAGCAGGCCCTGACCGTACTCTTGCTCGTGCTGATCTATCCACAAGACCAGCGCGGGCTTCTCCGTCTCCATCGCTACGTGTCGCACGGTCGGTATGTCCAAGACTTCGGCCCGGGTGTAGCGGCGCACGGACTCCAGTTGCTCGAGCACCTTTTTCGGGATTCGGACCGGCTCTTGCTCGCTCACGAGCCCAACCACCTCCGCCACCAGGGCCTCTGTACGCCCTTCTGAGCCCATCCCGTAGCGGCGTGGAGCTCTGTTCTCTTCAATTCTTGCGCCTCCTTGCGGATATAGAAGTGGCATTGACGAGAAATCACCCTGCTGGCGGCCCGAGTTGGTAAACGTGCGCCCAGGGATGGAACACGATTTCCTCACCACCTCCGACTAACTGCTCTCGGCGGACGGTGATTCCGATCTGATCTAGACCGAGGAGGATAGCCTCCTCTTGGGCAGTCCTATCGGACGTGACTGTGGTGATAATTCGTACCCGTTGTCCGATCCACGAGTCGGGAACTTGCACCCCTCCCATATCCGCCTTCCTAGTGATCTCTCTCCAGGATCAAACTTTGCTCAACGGGGCTATCTCGGGGACGAAGGTCCTCTCCTCGGTCCCGAACCTGATTACCACCTTCCCGACTCCAGCCTCGACGACCTCCCCGACCCCGAATTTTGTGTGCCTGACCTTCTCCCCGGTCTTGTAGGCCGTCCTTCCTGAAGCTGACCTCTCTGGTCCTCCACGCCCGGACAGAGCAACACCCCATCCCCCGTGGCCCGAGGCGTTCGCGAAACCGGAGACCATGCCCGACTTGTACTGGTCCGGGATCTCGGAGAGGAAGCGCGATGGCATCCTGTACTCACGCTCGCCCCAACTGGAGCGCAGCTTGGCGTGCGTGAGCGTAAGTGTCTCCTTGGCGCGCGTGATGCCGACGTAGGCGAGTCTCCGCTCTTCCTCGAGGTTGTGTTCGTCGAGCGAACGGGCGTGCGGGAAGGTCCCCTCCTCCATACCGACGACGAAGACATGCCCGAACTCGAGCCCCTTCGCGTTGTGGAGCGTCATCAACGTAACGCGGCCACCCTCTGAGGTCAGAGAGTCCTGATCCGAATACAGGGCCTGCTCCTGCAAAAAGCCTTCGAGCGTCGGCTCGAGCTCGACGCGCTCGTACTCCCTTGCGGCGTTTATGAGCTCCTCGAGATTCTCCAGGCGCGACTCGGCCTCGACGGTGTCCTCCGCCTCCAGCTCCTCTCTGTAGCCAGACTCGTCGAGGACGGCCCCGATCAACTCCGCCGGCGGCACCTCCCTTGCGGCCACCCTAAGCCCCTCGAAGAGGTCGCGGACACCCCGGCAGGCCTTCTTTGCGGCACCCGTCAGGCCGACAGCGTCGGCCTCCGCGAGCGCGCCATACAGGGAGATACCGTTCCTGCGCGCGTAATCCTGGAGCTTTGCGACCGAGGTGTCACCGAGGCCCCTCTTGGGCACATTGATAATCCGCTCCAGGGAGACCGAGTCGTCGGGATTGGAGATCACCGAGAGATAGGCCATCGCGTCTTTGACCTCTGCCCGCTCGTAGAACCTAACCCCGCCGACGACCTGGTAAGGAACGCCCTCGCGCACGAGCACGTCCTCCAGGGCCCTGCTCTGGGCGTTCGTCCTGTAGAAGACCGAGATCTCCCGCGGAGAAGCCCCACCTTCGATCAGCCCCTCGACCTCGGAGACGACGAACCTGGCCTCCGCGTACTCGTCCGAAGCGGCGAACACCCTGATCCGCTCTCCCTCACCTCCGGCGGTCCACAGCGCCTTCGCCTTGCGCGAGGCATTATTGGCCACCACCGCGTTAGCCGCATCGAGAATAGTCTGCGTCGAACGGTAGTTCTGCTCGAGCTTGACGACCTTGGCCTCGGGGTAGTCCCGCTCGAAGTCCAGAATGTTCCGAATGTCGGCTCCTCGCCAGCTATAGACTGACTGATCGTCGTCGCCGACGACACATAAGTTACGATGTCCTGCTGCCAGGATATTGACCAGGCGGTACTGGGCGCGGTTGGTATCCTGATACTCGTCCACGTGGATGTATTTGAAGCGGGTCTGGTAGCGTTCGCGGACCTCGGGGAAGAGCTCGAGTAGGGCGACGGTCTGCATGATCAGGTCGTCGAAGTCCATTGCGTTGTTCTCGTAGAGGCGCTTCTGGTAGAGATCGTAGACCTCGGCGACGTTCTCGGCGATGTAGCCCTCCGTGTTGCGCAGGAAGTCATCGGGGGCCATAAGGACGTTCTTTGCGGAGCTGATCTGTGCCTGGAAAGAACGCGGGTTGAAGCGCTTGGGGTCCTTGCCTAGCTCCACGATGCAGCGCTTGACGAGACGGACCTGGTCGGCGCCGTCGTAGATCGTGAACTCGCGTTTATAGCCAAGCTTCTCGGCGTGGACCCTGAGGATGCGCGCGCAGAAGGCGTGGAAGGTCGAGACCCACATCTTTCTGGAATCGGGGCCTACGAGGAGGGCCACCCTGTCCTTCATCTCGCGTGCGGCCTTGTTCGTGAAGGTTATAGCAAGGACCTCTTCGGGCGCGGCCAGCCCCTGATCTATGAGATAGGCGACACGATGCGTGAGCACGCGCGTCTTCCCGCTCCCTGCCCCGGCGAGTATGAGGAGCGGCCCTTCTGTGTGCTCTACAGCGTCAAGCTGAGTCGGGTTTAACGTTTCCAGAAGCACTGCTCGAGAGTATAACAGCAGGCATCGTCCTATCCCGCACCGGATTCTACCGTCGCAGTCGGTGCAGGAGCACCTTCACACCTCTCGGAGGTTGCTCGACGGTGATCTCTTCCGTTGCATTCTCGAAACCGAGTCTTTCCATAACTTCCAGAAAGACCGGCGCTTCGTCACGGCGGGGGTCGGCGAAGATCGCCTCGCCGCCGGGCGCAAGGAGCTGCGGTACGAGGTCAGCGAGAGCAATTGCGTTCTTACGCTCGTAGAGGACATCCGCGGCGAGGACCAGGTCGAAGGACCCCATACCCCTTATGTCCGGTTCGCGCCAGTCGAGGATGGAGACCTCCGGTTCCTGGTCCAGGTTAGTGTGTGCGTTGTAGGCCGTGAAGTCGAGGGCAGCCTCGTAGTGGTCCGTAGCAAGGACTTCGGCGCCGTCGGCGAGCGCAAGTATGGTTGGCAACCCGACGCCGCACCCCAGCTCGATAACGCGCTTACTCCCAAGATCTCGTTCAGAGAGGTGGCGCGCCAGGGCGATGGCGCTGGGCCATAGTTCGGCCCAGTAAGGGAGCCTCTCGTCGCTGTCGAAGTCTTCCTCGTCGATCAGTTCGTCCGCGGAGACGGGATGGATGATGCGGTATGTCCTGCCCCCGACCTCGACCGTGGATGCAGCCAGCCCCGTAAGGCCGCGGAGATGGGCTCGGAGCCTATCCAGAGTTCGTCAGCGGCCTGCGGGGGCGGCTTCGCGGGACGTGCGTTCCTTACGCTCGGCGGCGGCGAGGGCCGCTATGCTGTAGCGGCCGAAGACGTCTTCCAGCGCCTCGCGGGCCTCGTCCCAGACCTTGCTCGTGGCGCAGAGGGGGGCGTCGGCTATGTAGCACACCCCGCCTGCCGAGCAGCGGGCGGGACGGATCTCACCGTCGAGGATCTCCACGATGTCGAGGACGGAGACCTCCTCCGTCGGCATCGCGAAGCGGTACCCTCCATGCGCCCCGCGGCGGCTCTCTATGATATCCGCCCGGCGGAGCTCGCCGAAGATCTGCTCGAGGAACCTCTCGGGGATGTGTTGGCGGCGGGCTAGCTCGGCCACCCCGAGCGGGCAATCTCGCTCGTCGAGCGCCAGCTCCATAAGCGCCCGAACCGCATACTTGCTCTTCTGCGTAAGCCTCAAGAGATAATCACCCGACCAACAGAAGCGTACTGCCAGAAGAGATTGTAGCAGACATACGCAGGTGACGACCCCCGGCCGGCGCGCCGGTCTGGGGTCTCAAGCCCTTGGGGCTACGCCTCGTCGACTGCCCTTTCCATCTCCCTGGCGTCAGCCCTGTTCTCCTTCTTCAACTCCTTCTTGGCCCGTTTGGTCGCATCCTCGACAGCCCGCTCGAGCGTCGCCTCCCCGACCACGATCAGCGCCGCCTCGCTATCGTCGAGCATCTCCCCGACCTCCTTTACATCCTGGCGCGACATGCCTCCCTCCAGGTGGCCGATCTGGGCGCCGGCCCCCGCCCCCAATAGTCCACCGACCAGGATTCCGGGCGGGAAGATCAGGCCCATAGCCGCGCCCACGGCCATTCCAGCCCAGCCACCGTGCTTGGTAGGCTTCTCTATCTTGTCGACGATCTCGACTTTGCCTTCTTCGTGCTTGGTGAGGACGGCCGCGTCGTAGGTGCCAACGACGTGCTCGCGGTGCAGCTCCTTCAACGTCTCGAGGTCGGCCTTGGCTTCATCGACGCTCTAATACTCGCCAGCGTACAGGAATACCGGATTTTCGCTCATAGAGCGCTCCTTTCTCCATCGGTTCGTCCTGCCCTATCTCGCGATCCTTCGGTCTTGCCCAAAAGCTGTCCTGGTCGCCCTTCTTTGCCGGGGCACCGTTCTATTTCCAC
>DATDKO010000380.1:0-5522 GCA_036519935.1 Rubrobacter sp.
CAGCCATTCTCCACTCTTAGTTAATATGTCCGAGTGAACGGAAATGACCTCGGCTTCCGTGTGCTTCTGGACAATCCTCTCCGAGAGCGAGCGCCCGGCTTCCAGAACCTGCTGGCGTATAGCTTTGATCAGCCTGCGCCCCTCGAAGCTAGTGGCTAGCTGCAGCTCTGCGGGCGTGAGCACGCAGAAGCTGCGCACTATTACCAGGTCTTCGGCTATGCGCGTTCTGATCCTATTAGGGCCGCGTCCTACGAACTCGTGCTGAAAGGCCATCATTTCGTCGCTGATGCCAGCCTCGGGCTTGCTCTGTCGGCGTTTCATGAACGTGTCACTGCACCTCCTCTTCCTAATGGTGCAGCAACGACAACAGCCGGTGCTACACCACACCTCTACACCCATAGAGAGGACGCAGTCACCGGCCCTGGATCCGCTGGCCGCACCGAGAAGGTTCCCGAGGAGACCGCACAGATGTAGCCTGACTGTGGCTGACCGCTCCTAGTCGCACGATTCGGTGCCGGTTCTCCCAACACCGAACCACTAGACCAGGAGTGCCCTCTTTCATTAGCGCCTGCGGGGTTAGCTGTCGGGTTCGGGCCGAAAGAGTTAAGCCCTACGCTAGCTCGGCGAAGCCAGCTAGCGATTCACCCCGCGGACCATTAAGAAGGTCCGTGTGGGTTCCCCGCCCCTCGGCGCCACCCGGGGGCTAGGCGTCACGGCTATTCTGTTGTTACGTTTTGTATACGCCTGCCACGCACGAAAGTCAAGGTCGTGCGCTTGGACCGGGTTTGAAGCAGTGTTATCAGAGGATCACATCATCTGTGGACGGCGGGGCGACGCTTGGCGCCAGGCTCGGCCTCCCTTGATATCTCGTGGGTCACGGGGGCTGTGTCGACCTCGCCTAGACGGTGCCAGGCCCTGGCCGTCCTTGAGTCTAGATAACCCGAGTGTCTAGAAGGGACTTCTGCGAAATTCGCCTGGACGGGCTTCTGCGAAGGGGCGCAGGCTTCCCCTCAGCCATGTAAATCGCGAAGCTACGAGTCGCGCCGCATGGCGATCATGGCCAGGATACCGAGGCCCAGAAGCGCTACAGCCGCCAGAAGAGGCAGGGAAACGCCACTGGTGTCGGGCAGCGTCGGCGATATGCTCGCCGAAGCACTCGCCGATGGGCTTGCGGATGCGGTTGCAGATGGACTCGCGGATGGGCTCGCCGAGGGAGTCGTCATCTCACCGCCTCCGGACACCGAAACGCTTGCCGTCATCTCGGGATGGATGGTGCACTGATAAGCGTAGGTCTCGCCCGCGTCATCGTCCTTGAACGTGAACGAGTACGTGTCACCGGGCTGTAGGGTGGCAGAATCGAGCTCCTTTCCGCCTGTCGAAGTGACGGTATGCGGTGCCTCTCCTTCGTTAACCCACGTGACCGTCGTCCCCGGAGCGACGGTAAGCTGATCGGGATCAAAGAAGAAATCCTGGATCGAAACCGTCATCTCATCCTGTGCCGAGGCGGTGGGAACAGAGATCAGCAAAGCTGCCGTAGAGAGTATGACCAGATATAGTAGTCGCTTCAATGCTCCTCCTTGTTTTCGATCGCGTCTCATGAAGGGTGACTGCACCTTCGCCGGTCGAGGGCTACCCGCCATAACCATTACAAGACATCTGGAAGTATTTAGGTACGGACGGTTCTGGTTGGATTGTCTGCCCGCATGAGATTCTTGGATGGGGCGTGCTCGGCAGCCCGGTGAACCCCGCCGTGGTCCAGGGGCGCACCCCAGAGGCCGTTCTGGGTCGGGTGAACGGGGCTATGGCAGCAGCGGTTGGTTCCACATGCCCAAGCTTGCCGTAATACTTTTCGCGGGCTACATACTGGACGCGGACCGCCGAGTAATCGGGGCGGGGGTCGCGGTACTTGGAACTCGGGCACAGGGGCATGCTCTTCAGCCATCTCTAACAACTCTGCCTCTCCACGACTCACCCATTTGACTGCCGAGGACACAGGAGGCGGCCACACCAACTCCGCCGTGCGAAGTTCGCTGCCAGATTCTCAGAACTAACTACTCGCCAGCCTCGCGTATTGATAGCGTTCAATAAACAGATCACTCATTTGGGGGATGCTCGCATCCGACGGAGTTGCTACCTTGGGCGCAAACGCTCCGTCGGGAAGCGTAGGCAAGGAGGAAGCAGATGAGCCAGCAGCGTCATGCAGAGGTAGGACAGGGAGCCGTTCGGGTCTCGGAACGTCGCTTGGTGATCGCCGCCGGGGTCGTCGGCCCGATTCTGTTCACGCTAACGTTCTTTGCGCAGGGGTTGTTCCGACTCGAGGAGTACGACCCGGTCGCGGAGGTGGTCAGCGCGCTTGAGGCCGGGCCAGGGGGCTGGGTGCAGCAGGCGAACTTCGTGGTGTTCGGGTTGCTCACAATAGCATTCGTGGTGGGGCTGCACCTGGGGCTGCGTCTGACCCGCTGGGGCTTCATCAGACCTTCCCTACTCGTGCTGAGCGGGATGGCGCTCGTATGGGCCGCAGCGTTCCCCCTGCGCGAGGACGCCGCCGGCGTTACCTACGACCCGGGTCTACACATCGTGGGCGGCGTGACGTACTTCCTGAGCAGCGCTTTGGGGCTCATCGTGGTGTCGCGGCGTCTGGCAGCCGATCCGAGGTTTCGCCACCTCGCCGGCTACGCGCTAGCCGCAGGCATCACGGGCGTCGCGCTGTTCGTGTTGATGGGTGTCTTTGTCGTACCGGAGGACGCGCCGTTGCACGCGTTAGCTGGCTTGGCGCAAAGGATCGTGATAGTCGTCGTGTTGTTCCCCTGTACGGTAGTACTCGCACTCAGGCTGCTGAGCGTCACCAGAGCGGACACTGCGCCGCTGTGATCGACCGCTTTGGGGCTCCGGTCTTACCTCTTTTTTGCCTTATTCACCCAACCACGTGGAAGGTGGATTCTCAGAAGGTTGCCTGTAAGCGCTTCTCGTAAGTTCGGGAGAGCATGCACGGCTCCGAAGGTGTCCTCCGGACACCTTATGGGTACATTCACCGATGAGTGCGAGAGCCAGGAGAGCGGGGGCAAGCAGATGGCGTTGATCCTGTTTGTGGAGTATCACAGCGCGTTCCGCCAGGCTGCCTCCTACGTGATGGACCAAGAGCCTGACCTCGAGGTGGTGGCCCAAGCCGGCTCCGTGGCCGAGGGACGCGAGAAGATAGCCGAGGGCGGCATAGATGCCGCCCTCGTGGACATACCCCTCCCCGACGAGGGCGCTCCTGAGATGGTCAGGGATCTGCACGAGGCAAACTACCCCATCCCGGTGCTGGTGATGACCCACATAAAGGACCCCGCGATCCACGAGCAGATGCTACGTGCCGGCGCCGCCGAGGTGCTACCCAAGGACGTCACCTTCAGGGAGGTCCTCGCCGCCGTCAGGAGGCTCGGACACCAAGGTTAGGGTGAGAACGCTACATGCGGATCCTGATCTCCTACGAAGAAGCCTACCGCGTCTACGCCGACGCGCTCGAGAGAGCCTTGGGCGGGCTCCGTCCGGACGATGAGGTCGCAGTCTGCGGCCTTGCCAAGATCGGTGAACAACTTGAGAGCTTCGACCCAGACCTCGTCGTGTCGAGTCGCCCAAACACCGTGGATCCGGGAGGGAGGGCGGGGTGGTACAGACTCTCCCCCGAGCCCAACGAACCGTCCGAGGCCTGTCTCGGCGGGAGGCGCTCGCGCACGTTCAACCCGCCCCTGGAGGAACTGCTGTCGTTCATCTACGAAGTGGAGGCGCTTGTTCGCGATGGGCGCGAAGTGGAAGGCTGCTAGCCTGGGGTGTTGCGACCGTTATTCACCCGGGTGCGTGCAAGGTGCTTTCTGCGATCTTCGCCTGTACGGGGTTCTCCGAGGTTCCCTCTTAGGGATGCCTCGTTGTCGGGCATGAATGCACATTTGAGGGAGTAGGCTTGTGGCTCCAACTCCTCGGTGCTGATGCCTGCAGCGCCGCTAGGCTCTCCCCATGAACCAGCTGCTCTCAGGCTACCTGGCGTTCCTCGCCGCGGCAATCCACGGCCGCACGACCTCGCGGTTCTCGGAGGCCCATCGCCTTGCGCCCGCCAGCGGGTCGTCCTCATCGTTGATCACGGACTCCAGGCCGTCGATCTGCGCCTCTGTGAGCACCAGCGCGTCCATGAACGCGTAGGCTACGGGGTCCTTATCCCGTAGGCCCCTGCGCACGATGGTCGACAATTTGGCCGGGTCGTTCGTCGGGCCCATGGCGTCCTTGGGGTCCTCCAAGTACCTGATATCGTACCTCTGATTCATCCAGTGCGGCGACCATGCGAGGAAAACGAAGTCATCCCTGAAGGTATATAGGCGACTGACCTCGACGAGCATGCCCGCGGTGGGTGCCGACACGAGTTTCTGCTTGAGGCCGTAAGCTGGGACGACCTCCCTGCCGACCCACTGCATCATCACCGAGCTCGGCTCGATGCCCAAGATGAACTGTGCGTCGGTGCCGTTAAGCTGGTCGATGCTCCTCACGTCCATGTAGGCCGGGACCGCCATGCCTTGCTTGGTCTTGCCCAGAAACCAAGGGTCGAGGTGCACCACGTCTTCGGCCACCTTATCGAGCTTAGCCTCCTGGTTGGGCAGCCACACGTCTTGGAATGCGTCCATCTCGCCGCTCGCCACCCTTCGGTAGGTCGCGTCGAGGTTCTCCGACGTGCTGATATCGACCCTCTCGTAACCGAGCTCGTCCTCGAGGAGGACTTTCGTCAGGTTGGAGACCGCCACGTTCTCGTCCCAACCTATGTTGGCGAGCAGGAGCCCCTTGTTCTGTCCGAGGCTGCCGCAGCCCGTTAGGGCGAGGGTGCCCAGCACAAGCGCGAGGATCGCCGCCACAAGTTTGCCGCTTGGCTTCGTCGCCTTTCCCTCCTGCAGTTTGGATGTTCATCGTAGAGCTGCCCACCGCCTCACGCCACGATAGCACCCTTTGCGCTCTGGGTCGTTGTGGGCTGTCGGGCTTCCCTCTTCGTGCCCTTCTTCACCCAACCTCGTAGAAGGTGAATTGTCCGAAGTTGAACTTCCGCTTTACGGCGTTCTACGAAGTTGAACTTCCGTTTTCACGATTTCTCGGAAGTTGCGTCAGCCCTTGTAACCCTTCACACTGGACACGTTGATCAACTCAAGGCGGGGCCGACGGGTCCCGCCTCTCTTAGGAGGTGGGCTAAAGCGATGTACGTTGCAGTGCGGCGCTTCGAGGGCGTGAGAGACTCGCAAAAGGTGGCGCAGGTGGCCCAGGAGGGCTTTGTGCCCCTCATCAGTGAAATGCCTGGATTCCTAGCTTACTACTTAGTCGACGCCGGCGACGGCGTAACAGTTTCGACCAGCGTCTTTGAGCACAAGGACGCTGAGGAGCAGTCGACCTTTAGGGCAGGAGAGTTCGTGGCTGAGGATCTAGGTCCCTTGAGCCCGAACTCACCCCAAGTGACGGCCGGTGAGGTTGTCGCATACAGGGCGACGTCGTAGGCGAGAGACGGAGTT
>DATDKO010000381.1:0-2876 GCA_036519935.1 Rubrobacter sp.
CCCACGCCAAGCGCGCCGGCGGAGATGTTCGTGCCCCCGCCGAGGAACGCGGCGAAGACCGGGCCTACTGCGAGAAGTATGCCGATGGCGCAGGAGATCCAGCCGCCGAGCAGCGTCGCGCGTCCCTCTGGTACTGGATCATTGCCCGCTTCGTCTTCAGGTATCCGTGTGTCCGCGTTTTCGCCCAGAATCCGCTCCCATTGGCTGTGGTCTAACGGCACGACAGAGCCTACCCTGCATGGGGGCTAGTATAATCCCCAACCTGTGAGGTTCGAGCGCGCACTCCCTGGCACAAACGAGGTCTTCCTCCCGGAAGGAACTCTGCGTCGGATCTACGAGCCGGTCTTCGAGGAGCTGGGACGCACAGGCGCTGAGAGGTGGGAAGGAAAGCTGCGCGAGGCGCACAGGCTCCTGCTCGACGAGCAGCACGCGTTCGGCATAAAAGGGGGAGACAAGACCCATCCTACGGACTGGATCCCCCGCATCGTCTCGGCCTCGGACTGGGAACGTCTCGAGGCCGGCCTGACCCAGCGTCTGCGCGCCATCAACTTGTTCCTGAGCCGCCTTGAAGCCGGCAAGGAGGAGGTCGTCCCAAGGGAGGTCGTCGAGAGCAGCATCCTCTACGACACGGGCTGGAAGGACCGTTTCGGTCCCGTACCCGTGCGCCAGATAGCATTCGATGTCGTCGCCGTAGAAGGCAAGCAAGGCTGGGAGTACCTGGTCATCGAGGAGAATGCCAAGATGCCGGTCGGCCTCGCCGCGATGACCCGCAGGCGCAGGATGAGCGGGGAGGTTTTCTTCCCCGGTTCTATGGCCAAGCTCCCCGTCCTGCCTCTCGACGGCTGGCTCGGACGCCTCGGCAACGCTTTGCGGGCCGCCTCCCCCAGAGGCCCGGATGCGACGCTGGCCGTGGTAAGCAGTGGTCAGGACGACCAGTTCTACCTCGACCACCACATCTACGCCAAGGAGATGGACGCCGTTCTCACCGAAACAAAGGACCTGGAAGTGGACGGGGATGGATACCTCATCTACAGGCCCACAGGAAGCAGGGTAGACGTGATCTACGAGCGCGTCGACGAGGATACGCTCTATGCCGAGGTGCCTGGCCTGCTCGAGTCTCACATCGAAGGCAAAGTACACGTGCTCTTCGCCCCCAATTCGGAGATAATAGACGACAAGGGCGTCGGCGCCTTCGTCCCCGAGATGGTGCGCCGCTACCTCGGAGAGGAGCCCCTCATACAGAACGCCAGGACCTGGTCGCTGGCGGTAGAGGAGGACCGCCGCTACGTCATGGACCATTTCGATGAACTGGTCGTAAAGAGCAGGGGGGGCTACGGAGGCAAGGAGGTCATGATCGGACCAGAAGAGTCCAGAGAGTCGCTTCAGAAGTTCCCCAAGCAGGTTGAAGATAATCCTGTCGAGTACGTGGCCCAGGAGACGATAGACTTCTCCACCCACGTCCTCTGCGAGACAGAGGGGGCAGATTTCCTCCTTCGCGACTCCTATGCGGACTACCGCGCGCTCGTCCTCTCTCCCGACCCTGCAGACCCGAACGTCGTCGAGGCTGTCCCAGGTTCGTTGAGCCGGGTCGCCGCTCCTGGCAAGCACGTCGTCAACATCTCGAGTGGAGGCAAGATGAAAGATACCTGGGTGCTCGAATCATGAACTACGGAGACCTCATTAGGGACGCGTTCAGGATCACGCTCCGCAACCGCTACCTGTGGTTCTTCGGCTTCTTCGCCGGCGGTACGGGCACCAACTTCGTGGGCAACGTCCCTTCTGGGGGTGGCAACTTCAACTTCGATGACTTCCGGCGCTCGGGCGCCGGGCTCACGGCCCAGGTCGGGCAGGGACTTAGCGAGACGGTCCTGATCCTAGGTATAGTCGTGGTGGTGCTACTTATCGCGCTGTTCTTCATCATCCTGGCGATAATCTCCCAGGGGGCGCTGGCCGATAGCGTCGCCGCCATAGACAGAGGCGAGGGACGCCGCTTCGGGTCCGCCTTCTCGTCCGGGACGGGTAACTTCTGGCGCGTGCTCGGCTACTACGTCGTGTTCTTCCTGATCGCGCTCGGGCTCCTCATGGTGATCGCTATTCCCGTGGCGCTTTTGATCGGGGGCACGTTCGCGGCAACCCAGTCCACGGGGGCGCGGGTCTCCGTCGCGGTAGTGGTGGGGATTCTGGCCGTCCTTTTGCTCATCGTCGTCTTTATCCCCCTCTCCATAATCGGCCAGTACGCCCTGCGGGATATCGTGGTGCGCAGGGAGCGCGTCCTCGGCTCCGTCGGGAGCGGTTACGGTCTCTTCCGCCACAACATAGGAAGGAGCCTGTTGCTCTGGCTAATACAGCTCGGGCTCTCCATAGGGATCGGGATCGCGTTTATCCTGCTGTTACTGATCGTCGGCCTCATTTTGGCCCTACCGGCGATCGCGCTGGCCGTCGCCGGCTACACCACGGCCGCCATCATCGCCGCCGTGATAGCGGGCCTGATCCTGCTCCCCGCCCTGCTCGTGGCCGCGGGCGCCATAGGCACCTTCTCCCACGCCTACTGGACGCTCGCTTACCTGCGACTCACGCTCGAGACGCCCGAGGCAACCCCGCGCGTCGTGTGAGCGTAGAAGGATCGCGAACGAAGAGCAAACGGAAGGACAACGTAGCCTGTGCGACAAGAGCGATCGGCAGAAGGTATCGCCTACTCGACAACAAGCGATCAGCGTTCAGCGAAAACAAGAAGCTGACTAGGGCCTGTTTGCAAATCATAACCAGATCTTGATCGCTGCCAGCTTCAGCATCGCCTCGTAGTTCTCCGCTCGCTTCTCGTAGCGGGTCGCCACCCGCCTGAAGTGCTTGAGACGATTGATGAGCCTCTCCACCAC
>DATDKO010000382.1:0-3845 GCA_036519935.1 Rubrobacter sp.
CTCAAATGGCGACGGGCGAAAGACATAGTTTTTGCGAAACGAGACTTTACACTGCCCGCTGCTTGAATCTGACTACCGGACGTGGTTGGCGCCCGGTCGCGAGCGGGCGTCGGTGCTACTCCTCGCCAAGGTCGCGCTCCAGGTATTGCTGCATGGCGCTCTCTATGCGCTCCCCGGTCACCAGGAAGACGGTACGCCCGCCGATGTCCACACCATGGTCGGCTATGCGCTCGAGATAATGGACTATGAGGGCGGCTCGCATCCGCCACTCCGGATCCCCACCGCCGCTCTCCGACGGGTTTGCTATGAGATTGAGCGCCTCGGAGTAGAGGAGATCCACTCGGTCATCCTTCACTTGGAGGTCGCGGGCGCGTTCTATGTCGCGATTCTTGAAGACGTCGAGGCCCTCGTGGAATATGGTGCGCGCAGTCCGGGCCATCTCTATGAGGGTGGCCTCGAGCTCCTCGTCACGCTCAGACTCAACGGTGTCCACGAGCACATGGCAGATATGCTCGGTGAGGGTTCCCGAGCGCACCAAATGGTTTGTCACAGTCTGCACGGTGTAGAGCAGCCTGAGGTCCCGGGCGACAGGTGCCTGGCGGGCTTGGAGGATCATGGACTCTTCGTCTATTTTCGTTCCCCACCCTTTGTAGCGGACGTCCACTCCCAGCTCCCGATTCGCCAGGCCCGCATCGCGCGTCTCCATAGCCTTGACCATGTTCTCGAGGGATCCCTCGACCTCTCCGCCAAGGCCGAGCACCTCGGCCACCAGATCGTCTAGCTCCTGCTGAAAAGTCTCCCGTGGCATCTTCCTAATCCCCTAGCCGAACCGGCCCGTCACGTAGTCCTCGGTTTCTTTGCGGTCTGGATTTGAGAACATCTTCTCCGTCTCGTCAAACTCCCAGAGGCGTCCCGGATCCCCCATGCTCTCGATGTAGAAGAAACCCGTGTGGTCCGAGATGCGGGCCGCTTGCTGCATGTTGTGGGTCACGATGACCACCGTATAGCTCTGCTTGAGGTCGGCCATAGTGTCCTCGATCTTTTGGGTCGAGACCGGGTCCAGCGCCGAAGCCGGTTCGTCCATCAGGATGACCTCCGGCTCGACGGCGAGCGTCCTGGCGATGCACAGTCGTTGCTGCTGGCCGCCGGAGAGATCCAACCCACTCTTCTTCAACTTGTCCTTGACCTCGTCCCAGAGGGCGGCACGCCTCAAGGAACGCTCGACCAGCTCGTCCATGTCGCCCCTGTAGCCGTTGATCCTGGCGCCCCAGGCCACGTTCTCGTAGATAGACTTGGAGAAGGGGTTGGGCTTCTGGAAGACCATCCCGATTCTACGCCGGATGCTCACCGGGTCCACCTCCTTGGCGTAGATATCCTGATCTTCCAGCATCACGCACCCCTCGGTGCGCGCCGAGGGGATTACCTCGTGCATCCGGTTGAGACAGCGGATAAACGTGCTCTTGCCACAGCCTGAGGGGCCGATGATCGCGGTCACCTTATTAATCAGAATATCCATGCTCACGTCGGTAACGGCCTTGAAAGATCCGTAGAAAGCCGAGAGGTTCTCGATCTTCATGCCTAGCGCGGAAGGCTCTCCGGCGACTGATGACATCTCAGGGGTCTTCTTCCTAATGCCTGGCTTGTTCTCCGCCTCGGACACTCCTCGTTCCTCCCTGGTTCTCTCCATCTCCACTAAACTACCACCTTCCTTCCACAAATATCGTCAGCTCCGTCTCTGGTACCTGTTGCGCAGCCAGATAGCGAACGAGTTTGTCAAGATCAGAAGCGCTATAAGGACTACTATCCCGGCGGCGGCGAGTCCCACATTGAACTCCTCTTGAGGCTGGGAGACCCAGTAGTAGATCTGTATGGGGAGCGCACTGTACTGGCTTCGTGGGCCGTCGGGGGCGAAGGTCAGGTAGGTCGCGGCCCCCACCACGATCAGGGGTGCCGTCTCGCCGATGGCGCGTGAGAGCGCGAGTATCGTGCCGGTCAGAGCACCAGGGATAGCCATCGGCAGCAGGTGGCTCCGGATCACCTCCCATCGCGTTGCCCCCAGCGCGTATCCTCCCTCGCGTACCGTGTCCGGGATGGCGCGCAATGCCTCTCTGGTGGCGATTATGATGACAGGCAGGATCAGCAGGCTCAAAGTCAGGGCGCCGGAGAGTATGCTGGGCCCGCCGGTTATGGGTCCAAGCATGTTCACGAAGATGCCCAAGCCGAGCAGGCCATATATAATCGAAGGAACCCCGGCCAGGTTAGAGATGTTCACCTCTATCAAGCGGGTCAGCCAGTTGTCGGCGGCGTACTCCTCAAGGTAGACGGCCGCCCCTATCCCGAGCGGCACAGAGAAGAGCGTCGTGAGGCCCAGGAGCCACAGCGACCCGAGCAGCGCGGGGTAGATGCCTGCATACGTCGGAGTAGAGGACGGAAAACTGGTGATAAAGCTCCAACTCAGCCATGGCAGCCCATCCCGGACGACGTCCACCAGGAGGACCGCCAGTACGACCAGCCCAACCAGGGTGGCCGCGAACACTAGGGCCAGGAACACCCGGTCCAGCCCGTGCCGCAAGGAGGTAGAGGTTTTGAAATCCCACCCCGGATCCGGCCTCCCCTCCGGCGTTATCCGGGTACCGTTCTTCGTCATTCGTAGGTCTCCCTGAAGCGCCTGACGAACCAGTAGCTGATTATGTTGAGGATCAAGGTCATAAGAAACAGCGTCGTGCCGACGGCGAAGATGGTGCTGTAAGTCAGCGTTCCTCGTGCTGTGTCTCCGCTCGCCACCTGGACGATGTAGGCCGTCATAGTCTGCACCGACTCAAAAGGCCCCCCGAACTGCGCAAGCTGTCCGGCGGCGACGGCCACGATCATAGTCTCGCCCACCGCCCGGGAGATGCCAAGGATGAAAGAGGCGACGATGCCGGAGAGGGCTGCCGGAACGACGACCCTGGTAGCGACCTCGCGCTTTGTGGCCCCGAGAGCGTACGCTCCCTCCCGCAAGCTCCTTGGCACCGCGTAGATGGAGTCCTCGCTCACGGATGCAACCGTGGGGATGATCATGACGCCCATCACGAGCCCTGCACTGAGGGCGTTGAAGATCTGAAGGTTCGGAAAGATCGTGCTCTGCAGGAGCGGTGTCACGAATGTCAGGGCGAAGAAACCGTACACGATGGTCGGCACCCCGGCCAGGATCTCCAGGGCGGGCTTCAGCCAGCGCCGCAGGCGGATGGAAGCGTACTCGCTCAGGAAGACGGCCGCTAGTAGCCCCACGGGCAGCGCCACAGATATAGCGATGAGCGTAGTAAGAAGCGTGCCGTAGACGAGCACCATAACGCCGAAGTCACCGTCTGCGAAGGAGGCCGACCACCGGGTCGCGGTCAGAAACTCGACGATGGAGACCTGGCGGAAGAAGTCTATCGTCTCGAAGATCAAGACGAAGACGATTCCGAAGGTCGTCAGGACTGATGCGTAGGCGCACCCCGTGAGCACCACCTTTATCGTTCGCTCTCGGAAGTGCCTCGCACGGCTTTCCTGCCGCCACTCTCCGGATCTTGCACCTCTTTTAGCCTCAACCGTCACGTCTAAGTGCCTCCGCTAACTGACCAACCGATACTGTCATGACCCGGGGATGCGGGGCCATTCGAGGACGGCCCGCTACTACAGGTGAAATCGTCCTGCGGCAAACTGCCCTACTGCGACTCCTTGAGCGCGGCCTCGAGATCCCCGCCCTTTGGCTCGCCCGCATCGGTGAAGACGGTGCCCGTGGTGCGGTCCTCCCACTGCTTGCGGGACTCCTGCTCCAGGCTGGCCGGGAGCGTCACGTACCGGGCCTGCTCCACATACTG
>DATDKO010000383.1:0-3970 GCA_036519935.1 Rubrobacter sp.
CGGGGAGATCCTCGTTGACTATGGAGGAGATAGAGGCAGAGGTATCGGACTGTGGGCCGTAGTCGAGGTTGCCCAGGGCGTTCTTGGGGTCCTTGAGGTAGTGATAGTCGTACGCGTTGCAGTGCGTACTCGGACACCACGGCGGGAACACGAAGGGCTCCTTGTCCTTGTAGAGCCGCTCCACCTCTGCGAGCATCGCGGCCGTGCTCGAGGGCCTGTACTCGAGGTTGAGGTTGTACTCGGGGATCACGTGCTTAGGGACCTGTTCCGAGATCACGGCGCCCGGCTCGATGCCGATGATCTCCTCGGCCCCGGACTGATTCAGATCCGCGATGCTCTTGACGTCCGACATGTAGTCGGGCACCGCCAGGCCGAAGGTCGTCCGGCCCGTGTACCAAGGGTCAAGGTGCTCGACGTCGTTCTCGACCTCGGCGAGCAGCTTTTTGTGGTTCGGCAGCCACACGTCCTGGTAGGCGTCGAGGTCGCCTCCGGCGACGCCCTCGAACAGCAGCCCGACGTCGAGGAGTTCTATCTTCACCTCATCGTAGCCGAGATCCTCTTCCAGGATTACCTTCGTCACGCCGTCGACGGCCGCGTTCTCCGGCCACCCGGTGAGTTCCCCAAGGGTGAGGGTTCCGCCCGAGGAGGAGGAAGCGCCGCCGCCCCCGCAGCCCACCAACACGAGGACCGCGACGACGAGTGCGGACATCAACGCCAATAACCTCTTGCTTACGCTCATCAACCTTCCTTCTTCAGCCAACAATTCCCGTTGTACGCTAGTACTTACGTCGGTGCGCCACTGCCGGATCAGGTCTCTCCCTTTTCGGCACCTCTCTTCCCCTGACACCAGCGTATCCGCGGGGCATTGCCTGGTCGGGTTATCCTCATCATCTCTTTCCCCCGGTGGCACCTGACTCGGGCCTCTTACCGCGCGAAAAGATCTTCCAGGCGCTCTCCATGTCCCTCCTCGCCAGAGCGCGAGTAATGCGGTCCAGCATGATGGCGATAACCACGATGCCAACCCCACCGACGAAGCTGACCCCGACGTCGAGCTGGCTCAAGCCCGCCACGACCGGCTCGCCGAGACCCCCAGCCCCGGCCAAACCGGCGATGACCACCATCGAGAGCGAGAGCATGATTACCTGATTAACCCCAGCCATGATCGTCTTGAGCGATAGCGGAAGCTCTACCTTGAAGAGCGTCTGCCAGGGGGTTGCCCCGAAGGCATGCGCGGCCTCCACCGTGTCCTTGGGTACCTGCTGAATGCCGAGCATCGTCAGCCGCACGGCGGGCGGCATGGCGAAGACGACCGTCGCGATCAGGGCCGGACCTGCCCCGATCCCCAGCAGCACAACGGTGGGAACCAGGTACACGAAGGCCGGCATCGTCTGTGCGATGTCGAGGATAGGGCGGGCGGCCGCCTCGACGGTGCCCACTTTGGCCGCGATGATGCCGATCGGGATGCCTATCGCCAGCGCGACGCCCGTCGCTGCCAGGACCAGTGCCAGGGTCTGCATCGACGCCTCCCACAGATCCAGGCTGATCACGAATACCAGGCCCAACACGGTGAACAACGCCACTCTCCAGCCCGCCAACAGAAGGGCGATCACGCCCAAGATGGCGACCATGAGCAGCGCGGGGGCCGCGAGGAGGACATACTCCAACGAGCCCACGACGAGATCTATCGCGGAGTCGAGGATGTCGAATGCTCCATCGAAGTTGTCGGTGATCCAGTCGACCGCGGTCTCGGTCCACTCGGCCAGCGGTATGGTTGGGATCAATTCCGACTGCAAGAAAGCCAGCATCTTCTACTCTCCTGCCCGGCGCACCCGGTCGCCGTCTTCGCCGGCTACGTTGGTGCCCACGCCGCTGAAGTCCTCCTCACCTTCATCGTGCGGCTCGACGCTCGTCGTCAGCCCGGCGATGAGCGAGCCCCGGACGATGACGCCTTCGAGGCGCTCGCCTTCGCCCACGACGGCCACGGGTGCGTCTCCATCCTCTACGAAGAGCGGCAGAACCTCGCGCAGCGGAGTTCTCCGCTGAACCTTCGGGGTGCCGTCGTCCACCGCGGCCCGGAGTTGATGCTCATCGCGCTCGGCCAGCCTGGCGACCTCTTCGGCTTCGCAGAGACCCACCAGGCGCCGCTCGCTGTCCAGCACGAACATGTGGGACAGTGCCGCCTGCCTCATCCGTCGAAGGACCACCGTGGGACCCTCATTGATGTACGCGACCTCCTTCGCTTCGACCATCACACTCTCGGCCTGTCGCACCTTGGCGTAGTCCACATCCTCGACGAAGCGCTCCACGTACTCGTTCGCCGGCTCTCTCAAAATATGTTCCGGGGTGCCGAGTTGCACGATCTCGCCGTCCTTCATGATCGCCACCCGGTGTCCGAGCGTGAGCGCCTCGTCCAGATCGTGCGTGACGAAGACTACCGTACGCTTGACCTCACCCTGGATGTCCAGAAAGAGGTTCTGCATGTCACGCCGAATCAGCGGGTCGAGCGCCGAAAAGGGCTCGTCCATGAGTAGTATCTCCTGTTCGGTCGCCAGGGCCCGCGCGAGACCCACCCGCTGCTTCATGCCGCCGGAGAGCTCGGTTATGAGCTTGTTACCCTGACCCTGGAGGCCGACCATGTCCAGGGTCTCCTCCGCGCTCTTCCTGCGCTCATTGGCGGAGACGCCCTGGATCTCCAGCCCGAAGGAGATGTTGTCAAGCACGGTCCGGTTCGGCAGAAGCCCGAAGTGCTGGAAGACCATACCTATCTTCCTGCGCCGTACCTGCCTGAGCTGCTTGGACGGCATCTGAGAAATGTGGTCTTTGTCCAGGTAGATCTCGCCCTCGGTCGGCTCGATAAGGCGGTTGATCACCCGCAAGAGCGTCGACTTGCCGCTCCCCGAGAGGCCAATGACCACGAAGATCTCACCTGGCCACACCTCGAAGTCCGCGTCATAGACGCCGATGGTCGACCCGGTCTCTTTCTCGACCTCGGCCTTGCTCCTTCCCGAACGCCGCATCTCCAGGGCCTGCCGGGCTCGACGCCCGAAAACCACCGAGCAGTTCTCTACCCGGATGATCGGGTCCTGGCCCTTAGTATCTTGAGCTTCCGTGACCTTTCTCCTTCTCTAGCCTTCAACGCAAGGTTGCAAGGTCCGGGGCTTCCACCTCCGCCGCCGAACACGACAGGCAATGCTTGCAACCACCCTTTTCCGTCCGGCTGCATTCTGTATGATATGCGCTTTCCGGAAACCCTTCAACTGCGAGGACACCGCAAACGGCGTTTTTCTATACCCCTCGCCCGATATTTGGGCGTATGTATCGTGCATGTGTAGGCCGGTGTCTTGCTTCTTGTGCGCCATCACACCAGAGGCCGAGCAGGGGTGTCATAAGCCGACTGGCAGGGGCATGAGGTGCTAATCGGCGGCCTTCACGTAGTAACCGTCCATGTTGGGGGGGCCGTAGATGTAGCCCAGGTATTGGACGCCATCGTAGGTGTTGAAGATGAGCGCGCTACCGTAGTAGGCGAGCAGGTCTCTGGTGAGTGGGTCGTCGTTGTAGAAGAGCAGGTCTTCGGTGTCGGTGAACTCTACGGATACGGCGTCGTAGTCGGAGTAGTGGGACTTCAAGTCGCGGGCGATGAGGACGAAATGCTCCTCCTCACGCGAACGGGTGTCGATAAGGAGCCGCACTGCGCGCGCGCCATCGCGCGAGTCGAGGCTCTTCTCGAGGACCTCGTAGTCGGGAACGCGCTCTGGCGCCTCGAAGTCCCCGATCTTCAGATCCCCTCCATCGGAGCCCGGCACGACCGCGCCGCTCCCTTGCGCACCCGAGGCTCTTGCCTTCTCGAAGGCCTTGGGCGCCTGGCGCACCTCGGGCTTCTGGAGTGCCCTCACCGGCTCCTCGGCTAGCTGTGTCGCGAAGAAGACGACGGCGACGAGGACCAGGATCAGGGCCGCTGCACGGTACAAGT
>DATDKO010000384.1:0-10125 GCA_036519935.1 Rubrobacter sp.
CGAGCTACGAGACGCTCACCGCCATCCCGGTGGAGGAGTTCATCTCATCGTTGACGAGTTAGAAGCGCAAGGCTCAAGGGACGGTCAAGTGGTTCAGTCTGGGAGTATGCTGAGTGTGAGCCATCGGAGGTTCCTTTCGTCGGAGGTTTCGGATGGCTCCTGTTCTACCGTCAATCCACGCAACACACATCTAGGGTAGGTCCTCCGGACCGGGACGGCGCGAACTTCGCCATAACGGAGTTCTAAGAAGTTCGCGCAGCACCCCAACTCGTAACGTTTGTCGTAACGTTTGGGAGACGGTAGTGCTGTAGAGTGGTGTTGTGACACAAGGGGCAATGAAACAGGGTCGAGGAGTCGGTGGAATGAAGCGCCGCACCGCCGCATGGCTCGCTTGGTCGCTGTGCGCGCTAACGATTGCGTTGGTTACCTTCGTCGTGGTCTTCTCCGTCTTCTATCAGGATAATATTCGTGACTTGGCCTTCCTCCTTGCCGTGGTCTCCAACGCTTTAGTCGGCGCAGTGCTCGCCTCTCACCGTCCTCGTAACCCGGTCGGCTGGTTCTTCGTTTTCAGCGCGGCGAGCTTTGCGGTATCTGAAGCGACATTCAGGTACGCCGTCTACGGGCTCGTCATCGATCCTGGCTCGCTGCCCTTGGCACAGGCGATGGCCTGGCCTGCGACCTGGCTGTGGGTGCCTGGGGTCCTGCTGGTCCTCGTCTTCCTACCACTTTACTTCCCCAATGGGCGCCTCCTGTCGCTACGATGGCGCCCCGTCATGTGGCTCGCCATCTTCGTATCCGGGGCCACCGTCGTCATTTGGGCGTTCCTCCCAGGAAAGGTGGGCGACGCATGGGACATAACCAACCCTCTAGGGCTGGCGGCGCTCCGCCCGGCAATCGGGGGGTTGGAAGTCGTCATGGCAGTGCTGTTCCTGGGCTTCATACTCTCCTCGGTGGTCAGTCTGGTAGTGAGGTCCCGTCGCTCCCAGGGCCAGGAGCGCCAGCAGATGAAGTGGCTCACCTACGCCGCGGCGACCGTGCTGGGGATGGTTTTGCTCACCACCCTGCTGGAGGCTGCAAACTTGGTCTTCTTGTCCGAGATGGCGGGATTGGCGACGGACCTGCTTATCGCGGGCATACCCGTAGGCGTGGGGATTGCCGTCCTCAGGTACCGCCTCTACGACATAGATGTGGTCATAAACCGCACGCTCGTATACGGTTCCCTCACGGCCCTACTAGCGCTCGTCTACCTGGGTGGCGTGACGGCTACGCAGGCGATCTTCCGCACGCTCACCGGTGAACAAGAGCAGCCCCAACTAGCCATCGTCGTCTCCACCCTGATCATCGCCGCACTCTTCACCCCGTTGAGGCGTCGCATCCAGGCCTTTATCGACCGCCGCTTCTATCGCAGGAAGTATGATGCCAGAAAGACCCTCGAAGCCTTCTCCATCAAACTCAGGGATGAGACGGACCTTAAAGCACTGAACAACGAACTGGTGGGTGTGGTAAGGGACACAATGCAGCCCGCCCATGTGTCTGTGTGGTTACGTCCCGAGACGGCTCCGAAGGGGGAGCATCCACAGTAGCTGCCGGAGGTCTGACTACAACACATACCCGCCTCTCGGTCTACGTATTGTGGAAGTAGGCGGAAGACGCCTCTTATCTCCGTGAGACTTCCTCAAAGACTCGGAGGCCTCCCCGACCTGACCTCACAGTCGGCCTTCAGGCTTTCTATCACTACCTCCCGCTGGGTCTCGTCCTCCCAGAGGTCACGGAAGAGTAGTTCCTCATCCGGGTCATCCTCGCCGATCCTCTCCAGGCATCCCTCTACCCAACCCTCCACGTACCTCTCGTCGAGAGCCAGACCGAGGTAGAAGATTTCTCCGTCGTAGCCGTGGTCGTACCCGATAGCTGCCCTGCCGGTGAAGCCCTCTTCTCCTCCCCCACCGGATGATCCTCTACCGACCATGGTGTCATGATACGCACACAAGGGGCAAAGATGCAGTTTGGGAATCCTTCCATACCAACACACTCAAAGAAGGCAACGTCGCTACTGCTGCTGTGGACGCTCCCCCTCCGACAGCTTCTGCCTCCTAAAAGGCTTCGTCACTAATCATACGTGTGGGCTACCCTACCGAAACTGACCGCAAATCGAATCTCGACAGTGGGATGCTACTATCAAGGCTCAGAGCGCTACTGTAGGAGGCGATCTTTGGTGAAGCCGAAGCTCTACAACACTCAGCAATGACCCTACGCTCTGCGCACCAGGATGGTGCTGCACGAGAAGGGGATCGACTTCGAAGTCCACGACGTTGACCTGAGCAACAAGAGCGAAGAGTTCCTGAGTGTCAGCCCCTACGGTAAGGTGCCTGTGCTGAGCGTGAACGGGACTTCACTTTACGAATCGAACATAGTCAACGAGTACCTGGATGAGGTTTACGACTCTCCCAAGCTGATGCCAGAGAACCCCGAAGAGAGAGCATTAGTACGCTCCTGGATGGCCTTTGCGGATGACTACTTCTTCCCTTCTGTCTATAGGGTTCGCATGGGGCTGCAGCGAGGGTACTCAGAAGATGAGATTCAAGAGGCTAAGGAGAAGCTGGACGATGTCCTCTCACGTCTAGAGCACCAACTGGAGAGCAGGGAGTATCTGGTAGGGGAGTACACCTTGGCAGACATCGCTCATGCCGGTAACTTTCACCGTCTGCGAGTACTAGCCAACAGCGGTGAGGTTACCTTAGAGAATTATCCTAACGTAATGGTCTGGATAGAGCGGGTGGAAAGTAGGGAGAGCTACGAGGCATCCGTGTAGGAAACTATCTGGCTCGGGCCAGTACCGCTAATGCTCGATGGTAGCTGTCCCACAGAGTATCCTTTGCAGCACCACGGGCTCTGTTACCGCTAACACCCACCTTGTAGAATACCTATCAGATGAACGTCCCTGACTGGCTTTGGCAAGGGTTAACCTTCAATGCTGCGGGGGCGTGGGCCTTATTGGTATTTCCGATACCACGATGACGGCGAGCAAAGGAAAATCTATCTCGGTAAGGCTGACGACCCCGAGGCCAAGTTATCGGAGAAAAGGAGGGCTATACGCGGTAGGGATTGACAGATAATCTGACAGTTATTGACAGTTGAGAAGTGGGAGATTGACAGTTATCGCAAGTGCAGGAATCAGTGTGTCGGGTACGGGTGAATGTGGCGTTACTATGCTGACCCCGCAGGATGTTCGCGCCCCGAGGTAGAGGGGCTACTTGTTTATCGACCTGATAAAGGTAACGATAAAGATCGCTGAGATCAACATCAGCGCCCCGGCCGCGATAAGGCCCAAAGAGACGAAGAAGATCGTGCCTGCCTCTGCCGTATCCCAGGTCTGGGTAGCCCACACAAAGGCGAACAGAGAGGCGAAGAAGGTGAGAAGGATCAGGATCATGCCCCCAGGCAGGTCCCTTATCTGGATCGCCGCCCGCTCCACGGCGTAGGCCACGCCGCCCCGGGCCGGATAGCCGGTCTCGCGCACGCTCTGGAGGGCTTGCCTGAACTCTCCCTCCCCCGCCAGGCCGATAACCCGCGAGAGGTAGTAAGCTTCGGAAGGAGACTTGCCCATCCTGAGTAGCTCCAGGTAGTTGCGCCTGTACAGCTCCACGGCGCCTGAATGGGGTGAAGCGAGCTGTTTCAGGAAGGCGTGGGTGTCGAGGCGCGTGGCGTACCTGCGGGCCTCGTGCTGGGCGGCGCGGGTCTCGCGGGCCCCTGGGCCGTGGCGAGAGATCTCGGCGACCTCCAAAAAGAACATCTCGCGGGAGAACTCTATGGCGCTCTGGCGCTCGCGGCGCCGAGAGGAGATCTCAGTCCTTATACCGCGCGAGCGGTATTCCTCGCGCCTCAGATGGTAGACCTGCTCCTGGTAGAAGTCTCTCTCCTGCAACGAGTCGGCCGTATCCCGCAGGCGGTAAGCCTCCTCGAGCGTCTCAGGTATCCTACGTTCTCCCATGAACCAGTGTTTACCCTATACTCCAGATCCCACGCGCCGAAAACCCCTTCCGGGTCCTGAATAATACCATGAGCGTGTTGCGACAGAAACATGCCTACTCGTCCCCGAGCTTCTTCCTGGCGGCCTGGGAGTCGGTCTCCCACAGCCCGTAGAACAACCCTCCCCCGCGTACCCTGACGTCGAGGTGGCCCTTGGCGGCGAGATCCTTGAGCATCTCGTCCGCCTCGTTTACCGTGAGTGAGGTCTCCATAGCCGCTTGCGCAGGCGTCAGCTCGCCCTTCCTCTGTAGAGCCTCGAGTAGCTCGCGCTCCCTTGCGTTCGCCGCAGGAGGTTCTGAGCGGGTATCGACCAGGCCAGCGACACCCCTGGCGAAGACGCCGAAGGCCGGAAAGACTGCCCAACCGAAGATAAAGATCAGCCACCAGAAGTGGGTGAAAGCTATCAGGAGAGTGGCGGCGAGGAGAATCAAACCGCCCGTCACCACGCCCGTTACGGCCTGGGCCTTCGGACTCATCTTCTCTACGTCCAGGCCGAAGAAGTCGTCAGAATCCCACCTTCCGGGGTGGCCTCTGCGGCGGGACTCCAGGTCGCGATCCGGTCTCTTCTCCACAGGTCTACCTCGGGTCTCAATATATCAGCAACTCCCCAGATGGACCACGCCAGAAGACGCGAAGCGAGGACGCGAAGGCCGGACGCGAAAGTGCTAACCTCATCGCAATCACAAAGGAGGTCTGGCGGATGGATATGCATGAGCGCGTGGACGGTTCCAAAGAAGAGTTACTCGGGGAGTTGAACGAGTTCCTTCGGATGCCTTCGATCTCCGCCCGCGAGGACGAGGACGGGGACTTCCGCAACTGCGCGCAGTGGGTAGCGGGGAAGCTGGAGGAGGCCGGTGCCGAGGCCAGCATCATGGAGACCAAAGGACATCCCTTGGTCTTCGCGGAGATCGGGTCCGGTGAATCGACGCTCCTCTCCTACGGCCATTACGACGTGCAGCCACCCGAGCCCCTGGATCTCTGGGAGAGCGATCCGTTCGAGCCGACGATCAGGGACGGAGCCCTCTACGCCCGAGGCGTCGCTGACGACAAGGGGGATGTGCTCGCCCGCATACAGGCGTTGCGTCTATATACAGAGGAGCACGGCCCACTGCCCTTCAGGCTCAAGTTCCTCATCGAGGGCGAGGAAGAGATCGGCAGCCCCAACCTGGCCCCCTTCGTACGCTCCAACGCCGATCTCCTCTCCGCCGACGCCTGCCTCTGGGAGGGCTCTATGAAAGACGAGGCGGGGCGCCCCATGATCTTCTGCGGCACCAAAGGGATGGCCTACGTGGAGCTGCGCGCCCGCGGCGCCTCCCACGACCTGCACAGCATGTACGGCGGCATAGCCCCGAACCCCGTCTGGCGCCTCATCCAGGCACTCAGGACCATCAAGGACGAGAACGGTGAGATAACACTGGACGGCCTCGACGACCTCGCCGAAGAACCCTCGGAGAAGGACCTGGAAGCCATAAGCCGCATCCTCTTCGACGACGCCGCGCTGCGTGAGTCCTGGGGTGTGGAGTCGCTCGACCGGGAACTTTCCGGCCAGGACGCTCTGCGCGAGATGCTGTTCCGTCCGACCGCGAACATCGCGGGCATACAGTCCGGCTACACCGGTCCAGGCTCCAAGACCATCGTACCTTCGGAGGCGTTCGTAAAGATGGACTTCAGGCTCGTGGCCGGCCAGAGCCCCGGTCCCGTACTGGAGTTGATCCGGGCCCACCTCAGGGGGCGCGGCTTCGAGGATATCGAGGTGGTCGACCTGCACGGCGTCGAGCCGGCGAAGACGCCCGTCGACTCACCCCTCGTCTACACCGCGGTACAGACGTGGCAGGATCTGGGCGAAGACGAGGCCATCGTGTACCCGACCATCGGTGGGAGCGGGCCGACCTCACTCTTAGTCACCGACCTCGGGATACCGACCATCATGACCGGGAGCGTGGCGAACACGGGGAGCCGGCTCCACTCTCCGAACGAGTGGGTTCGCCTGGACGACTACTTCGAGGCCATAAGCTACTTCGCCCGCTTCTTCGAGAGGTACGCTCTTTGACACAGGAGAAAGGCAAGGGCCTGGATCTCCCCGAGCGCGTCAGGAAGAGCCTCGCCGGGGCGGTGGCGGGAAGAGGCGTGCAGGCGCGTGTGATCTCCACGCAGGGCCGCGAGTCGATGCGTCCCCCACAAGGACACATAATCATCGCCGCCGAAATGGAAGAGGTGGAAGCGGTCCGCGGTCCTGCCCGAATCGTGCGCCGGCTCGAGTTCTACAAGACGTTCTACGGGCCCGTCGTCCGCCTCGCCCTCAGCGTCTACCCGATGGAAGGCGAACCGCTCTCCGCCGGCACCGCCCTCAACGTCTCCCAGGTCAGCGGTGACGCCGCCCTCACCGGCCTCGGCCGCCAGAAGAGCTTCTACATACATTTCTACTCCGCCAGTGCCGACGACCTCACGTACGCGTTCTCCAAGGAGATCCCCAACGCCACAGAGCAACGCAGCGAGGCGAAGAAGGTGCTCAAGATGGCCCGAGATGCCTATTCGCAGACGCCAGAGGAGCGCAGGAGCTTCAGTGCAGCCGTCGGGCTCGCCGAAAAGCAGTTCGAGCTTCCTGTACCTGAACCTGACGAAGAAGGATAGTCTTCGGCGGCAAGCCCGCGTATACTGCCACATATGCTAGCGGGGAGCGCGATAGACGACTTTGTAGCGAAAATCAGCCAGGCCATCGAAGGGGCTGGGCGCAGAGGCATTCACGTGAGAGCAGGAGCGGGTTCATGCGATCTGGAGGCCCAGCAGTTCGACCGTCGTCTCCCTGAGGAAGACGAGCCTTTCCCGACCGGGCGGCCGCACCACCTGGAGTCCCCGGTGGGATCCAGGGACCTCGGCGGCCACGAAGGCATTTCGCAGCTTTGCTACTTCCTGGATGGGGTGCAGAGCTCGCGTGAGATCGGGCGTATAGGGATGACCCCCGTGATCGTATCTACGGTGGCGGCCACGATCGTCAACCGGTGCCGGAGGCGGTTCTCGCGGATGCCGCTGGAGAGCCCGCCTGTAGTGGTGCAGGCCGTGATCCTACCCCGCAGCGCCGGCGACCAGGGCGTCGATGCTTTCTGGGACCTGCTCCTCGCGGCGGGATTCTCCGATCTCGACCCTGAGGAGGTCCCCTCCTCCCCTCACCTCGTCCTCGACTCCGCGGAGTATATAGCTGACGCGGACCCGTCCGACTATGTAGGTATGAGAGAGAGGGCGCGCGGGAGGGTCAGGTCGCTAAGGGAGCGGCTGGAGGGAGGGCTGCTCAGGCGGTGGGAGGGAGATGACAGGGTTCTGGAGGATTCCGAAGCCTGGATCGCTGTTGACGGACAGCTCAAGGACATCAGGGAATCGAACAGGCGCGCAGTCGGCCTTATAAAGAGCGTGGCCCGTCCTGAGTTCGTGGGGAAGGATATCGGGATGCTGCTCGACCTGGGGCCAGGGATGCGGACGACGAGCTTCATCCCCGACTGGCAGCTTCGTCGCGACCAGGGCGAGCGGCGCACCTCCTGGTACCTCAGGATGTGGCCTCCGCAGCGCGGCGCCGACGCCCTCGGCTCGCTCATGCGCGTCGAAGCACCGCGCGACACTGAACCGGAGCAGGTCGACGAGATATCGCGTTGGATCCTCGCCGAGCGGGCGCCCCTGGCGAAGCCCGATCCGAGGTGGCCGGCGATGATCTACCCGATCCAGTACGTCGAGAAGATCCTGAAACCGCTGGTCCAGGGCCCGGAGCGGGCCTACGCACGGCTGGAGCGCCAACTCGCATCGAACGGGAGGAACTAGATGCTGCACGATAGTTTTCTGGATCAAATCTCGGGCCCCATAGGCCGGGTCGTTACCAGTGAAGAGAGCCCGGCCACGGCCCACGAGTACTTTTTCTGGACTGCAGAGAGTGAAGCCGCCCAGAACCTTGACATCGGGCACATCGTCGCCGCCGAGTCCGAAGACGCCACGGCCGTCGCCGTCCTCGACGACCCGCGCCGCTACTCCGACCTGCAGAGCTTCCTCGACGACTTCTACGCCTACGACGGCGACCCTTCGCTCGAAGCGCTCTCCGAGCGGGTGGAGATCCTGGTTTTTAGAGCCCGAGTACTTGCCACCAAGCACCGCGACGAACGCAAGAAGTCCAAGCGCCCGGTGCGAACCGGTCCCGTCTTCTTCGCCACGAATGCGGCCATCGAGTTCGCCCTCGGGACCGAGGACTTCTCAGGCCACAGCATCCCGATGCTCCTGCACGAGAACGGCAATGAGAGAGATGGTTCTCCCCAGCGCACGCCACTCTACGTGGATGAGGAGTACTTGCTCGGGCCAGAAGCGGGCCATCTCAACATTACGGGCATGAGCGGGCTCTCGACCAAGACAAGTCACGCCCTCTTTACCATAGCGAGCACGTTCCAGACCATCAAGGACAAGAAGGTCGCTGCCCTGATGTTCAATGTGAAGGGCGCCGACCTCCTATTCCTGGACAAGCCGGTCGAGGTAAGCGCGAAGGACGACCCCGAGCTCGCGGAGCGCTACGCGAAGGTCGATCAGCGGGGTTTACCACGCGAGGACAAGGAGATGTACGAATCTCTGGGAATAGAGATAAGGCCTTTCGAGAACCTCAGGATCTTCGCTCCCTTACGTTACGGGATGGAGTCAGGGGAGCGGATCGTACATGCTGAGGGCATCCCCGCCCGCAAGTTGAACACGTTGAGGAACGCGCGCGGAGAAGATTCGCGGGTCTACCCGATCATATGGGAGCTAGGAGATGTGCTGCCCTACGCCGGCTACGTCTTCGAGCCATCAGACATGGACGACAAGTTCCGCGGCTTTATAGAGGAGCTACGCGACAGGGGCGTGAGGACGACGGCGGACTTCTACGCTCTGCTCGATGAGATAGAAGACTACTTCGAGGCCGCCCGCGAGGATGGCAAGAACGTCTCATCCTGGAACGGCCACAACCACATGACCATCGCCAAGGTGAAGAACCGCTTCAAGGTACTCCCGAACAAGTGTGGAGGACTCCTGGCGCACGGGCGCGTCGAGCACGGCGGCCTGCCGCGGGCGGACGGCCCGTTCGAGGACAATGAGATGCGCGTCGTGGACATCTCTCAGCTCACCGGGGTGCCCCAGGACCTCATCGTGACGAGCGTCGTATCGAAGATCTGGGAGCTCGCGGAGACAGGCCGTCTCGGGGTGGACAAGCTCATAATCTTCGTCGATGAGCTAAACAAGTACGCCCCTTCCGGCAACTCCCGTACGTCGTCCTTGAAGGATACCCTCGTTGATATCTCAGCCCGTGGCCGGCACCTCAACCTCACGCTCTTCGGGGCGCAGCAGTTCAGGAGCAAGGTGGATGACGAGGTGATCGGCAACGCTGCGACGAGCCTCTACGGTCGCATCGGCGACGAGGAACTGACCAACTCCAGTTACCGCTCTTTCTCGGGCACGACTCGCGAGGAGCTGCTCCAACTCGAAAAGGGCCAGCTCCTTCTCAGGCACGCGCACTATGCAGTGCCCGTCTTCGGCCGCTTCCCGCGCCCGCCCGTCCTCATGGGCAAGCAGGGCACCGACATCTTCGGCGAAAGGCGCGGTGACCCGGCGTCTTCGGTCCTCGCCGTCATGCGCAACCTCACGACCAGACCTCCTGCCATAACCACCATCCGCTCCGAGATACAGGGCGTCCCAGAAGAGCAGGTCTACGAGGCCCTCGACGCCGTGCAGGCGGCCCACCGCACGGGCCACGGCGCGGCAGATCCATACAAGAACTTCCGTTGGAACCTCAAGCGCCCGGCGAGGACCGGGTCGGGCCGCCGCGAGGCCTCCAAAATACTCTCCGGCCTGGATCGGATGAGGGACTAGCGAGAGCAGGCTCGCACGACCGCGATGGATTTCGAGATAGTCGGAGAGATTTCCGACGTCGAAACCACAGCTACTGGTAGCAGGATCAGTGACATCGCGAGGCTACGTCGAGTTTACGAGAGAGGAGAGGGCGATAGCTCAAAGGTGTAGCTTTGGTGCACCTGCGCAATGGTAGAATCCAGCAGGCCGAGCTTCATTGGTACGAAGCGCACGGCATAGGTAAGAGGGAGT
>DATDKO010000385.1:0-3099 GCA_036519935.1 Rubrobacter sp.
GCCCATCTTGCGTCCCGCCCCGTGGGCACTGGAGCCGAAGGTCTCGCTCATGGCCCCTTCGGTGCCGGCCAGCACGAAGGAGTAGCGGCCCATGTCCCCCGGTATCAGAACCGGCTGCCCTACCGAGCGGTAGCGTTCGGGCAGTTCCTCGTTGCCGGGGCCGAAGGCGCGGGTGGCGCCCTTGCGATGCACCAGGACCTCGCGGCCGTCATGCTCCTCGAACTTGGCGTTGTTGTGCGCGAGGTCGTAGAGCACCCGCAAGTGGTGATCTCCTGGGTCGAACCCCGCCGACGCGAAAGCCTGCCGCGTGAAGTGGGTGATGAGCTGTCGGTTGGCGAAGGCGAAGTTGGCCGCCGCAGCCATAGCCCCAAGATAAGCTTCTCCTTTGGAACTCCTTATGGGAGCCGCGGCGAGCTGCCTGTCCTCGAGATCTATGCCGTAGTTCTGCGCCGCTCCCATACAGCGCTCGACGTAGTCCTGGCAGACCTGGTGCCCGAGGCCCCTCGATCCGGAGTGGATCAGGACGGTGATAAGCCCCTCTTCGAGCCCGTAGGCCCGGGCCGCCTCCTCGTCGTAGACTTCGTCAATGTACTGTACTTCGAGGAAGTGGTTGCCCGAGCCCAAGGTTCCGAGCTGGGAGACGCCGCGCTGGTAGGCTCTCGCGGAGACCTCTTTTGGATCGGCGCCGGCTAACCTTCCTTTCGACTCGATGTTCTCGAGATCCTCCGGCTCCCCGTATCCGCGCTCCACCAGCGCGCAGGCCCCCTCGACCAGGACCTCCTCGAGGTTTTCCCTGCTAAAGGCGGTGTCTTTGCGGCCCTTGCCAACCCCCGAGGGGACACTCTTATAGAGCGTGTCGGCCAGACGATTCTTTTGGGGATCTTCAACCAAGCGACCCTCGCTCGGGTCCACCTCCGTGCGGCTCAGGTCGGAGACTAGGAGCCGCACACCGCAGTTGATGTCGTAGCCCACCCCGCCGGGCGAGATCACGCCGCCTTCGTCCGGATCGGTGCCGCAGACGCCCCCGATGCAGAAACCGTAGCCCCAGTGGATGTCGGGCATACTCAGGGCTGGCTCGACCACCCCGGGTAGCATCGCCACGTTGCAGATCTGTCGCAGCGAGGCGTAGTCTTCGGACTTCAGGTCCTCGAGGATGCCCTCGGAAGCATAGAACGCGGCGTCCACCCGCATCTTCCCCTCTTTGGGGATACGGTACTTGAACCCCGAAACGTGCTCTATGTTCATCGGTCCTTCCTCCTCGGTGGTGCGCCACTTACGTTATACATCCAGGATCACCCGAGTCTGCCAACCATCGTTGCCGGGTGTCACATCGAGCCCGTGGAACGTCGCGCTCTTTATCTCCCCCTGCCAGCCTTGGCCTTCGAGGTCGAGCGGGACGCCGAGAAGACGCGCTTCGAGAGACAGAGCTTTCTCGCTGTCCTCCCGGATCCGGAGCTCCGCCCCGGCTGGGACAAAACTCTCCTCTTGCACGAAGAAGATAAGCTCGTTGATCCAGCGCACCAGGAGGGTCTCACGGTCGGGGCCTGACAACCGCACGAGGCGCTCTTCCTCCCCTCCCTTCGGAGGCTCCTCGAACAGCGTCATGAGCAACGCTTGGCGGGCCTCGTCGAACAGAGCCTCGAGCGTTGGAGCCTCCAGCTCGAAGCCGACGTCCGCCGTGTGATCCAGCATCCGGATCATCGCGTCTCGGACGCAAGCAGGCTCACAACTCGCTCCTGCCACATTCCCCAACCTTCGCACACCTCATGGTTCCCGGCACCCCCGAGCAATGGCTTAGCGTGGTGCTCGGCCATCCTTCTGCAATGCGTCCGCTCGTGCGCACGTCTTCCACACTCGCTTGCGGCCAATCTCTTCTGGGATTTGGTACCCGCGCCAGGACGGTCGCTAACGTCGTCACGGTCGCTCCGTTCGAGCCTCCATCGGCCGTGGAGTGAAGAGGGAATCCGGTCGGGCGGGTCCGGATCACCACCTTCTCACGAACGGAATACCTACCGTGTCTCCAACGGTCTTCCGCCTGGCATCCATGGTGCCGCCCTTTTTCAACAAGGCGCGCTCCGAGGAGCTACGCTTTCGCGTAAGCACTCAGAGAGCCAGGCACAGGGGATGCCAAAAGAGATGGCCCTACCTCGTTCTTCAGCTCTGTGCTTCGAGCTCGAATTCTTTCCGTTTTCCTCCACTGGGTGCAGATGTTGACGACGATAGGCAGGGGCAGCACTAGAAAAAGTGAGGGGACGTCGCGCGACGTCCCCTCAGAGACTACTCCCATTCTCGCTACGGCAGCTTCAGCGCCCAAGCGCTGAGGCCATGGCTAGCCGCATACAGCTTACGCTCGGTCGATACTATCGTCAGGCCGGCGACCTCCACGTTGGGCATACCTGAAGCGGCCAGCGTCCAGCTGTTCGTGCCCCTGGCCAGCCGCACGACACCGAAGTCGGACGAGGCGTACAGGTCTCCTGTGACATCTCCTTGCCAACCTGCGTTTCCTCCGGCGGGTCGACACCATCCATGATGCCACCTGGGAGCCTCCGGCACATGGGCTGGAGGTCTATTCACCCGAGTGCGTGGAAGGAATATTCTCAGAGGTTTAAGGGCTTGGGCTCTCTACATGGGCCTGGACTTCTTATGTTTGCGCCCCACCGGGTGGGGGTAGGCAGGGTGCCTACAGATCCTAGAGAGAGCATACATAGGGGAGAGCGAGCAAATGGACTCATCGGGCGGCCTTAGCGACCTCAACTTGAGCGAACTCCAACAGTACCTGGGGGACACGAACTTCCCGGCCGACAAGCAGGAGGTAGCCTCCACCGCCGAGAGTAACGGTGCTCCGCAGGCCGTGGTCGCTCGTATAAGGAACTCCTCAATCGAGCGCTTCGAGGGCCTAGAGGAAGTGCTGCAGACGGTGCGAGGGGACTAGAGTAGGGACAGGCTCTTATTCATCCGAGTGCCTAGTACTACTTCGTTAGATCGATGCTCGGTCGTAGATAGCCCCTAGATTGGTAGAAAATGACCCCGGATTTTGGGACTGTAGGGCCGAAAGACGCCGAAATCAGGACCTACAGAACGACTTTTTGTCTACCAGGG
>DATDKO010000386.1:0-3280 GCA_036519935.1 Rubrobacter sp.
GGTCTGATCGCCCATGCTCGGCAGGAAGTGCGAGCAGGGGCCCAAAGTGAGCTTGATGTCCGCGTGACCCAAGAGCTCCTGCACGAACTTCGCATTCACGCCCTCAGAGAGGAGCACGGTTGCGCAGGTGTGTCGCAGGTCGTGGAAGCGGATGTCGGGCAGGCCCGCCTTCTTCAGGAGTGGCTTGAAGCTACGTCGGTCTATGTTGGAAGGTTCGAGCGGAGCGTTGGGGCATCGAGGTTCGTGGGCTCTCCCGCGAGGATCTGCCCGCGCTGATCGCGGGCTCTACCCACGAGATCCCTACCACCGAGCATCGCAGGCTGCATCAGGAAGCTAGCGACTTCGTATGGTGGGGCAGGCGTGGTGGCCGCAGAACCCTGGCCCTCTACGGCCGGCCATACTTCGTGCTGCTCGCCCGCTTGAGGTGGAGTCGCGTTGAGCTCGAGGCCCTTACCCGGCACCGTGCCGCGAGTTCAAAGGGAGTGGGTCGCTGCGACCCGCCCCCGCATGTATAATCATGGTGTCCGCGTACACAACCAGGGAAGGAGGCGGGTGGTAGAGGAGATCATCGGGCGGCTGCCCGAGCTGACCGGAGCACAGCTGGGGCGCCTCGAGGAGGAGCTCCGGCGCGAGCGCCAGCGTCGGGCTTCCTCCGCCGGCGACGGGGGACAGGACGCTCCCCGTATACAGGCGGGCGCTGCGCTGCCCGTCACGGAAGTCCTGGAGTACCGACCCCACGAGGACGGCTATCTGCAGCTTGAGCTACGCCGCTACGTCCGTCGCGACGGGTCAACTCGCGAGCGCGGACCCTACTGGTACTTCCAGTACCACGAGGGCGGTAAGCGCAAGAAGCTCTACCTAGGCAAGACCAGCGACCCGGAGAGCACTTTGGCCGCCAAGCGGGCCAGGCCCTCGGGGGAGTAGATTGCTCCCCTGGCCTGACTCTGCACCTCGGACATGAAGCATCATTTTGAGGCGTTTCGAGCCTGGAGTGATACAGATGCAAGATTTGGACTTGATCCACCGAAATGAGGGTAAGTTCACCCAAACACAGAAGTACTTGGATGGTTTTCAAACTGTGGCGATACGTATCAGAGGGGCGCGGAATCGGGATGAGGCCGCTCTCGGAGCAAAGCTTTCGGCAAAGGCACAGAGCCCCTCCAAGAACCGCGTTTGGTGTGTTGGCGAGGAGTGTCCCAGCCAGGTACTCAAGATATAGGACAATCAGTCCTGAAATAGGCCGAAAGGAGGTATTCTGGTGAAGGGTGTTCTGTGAGGCATCGTTATCGTGGTGGTGTGGGTGCTGGACAACGTCGTCTTCGAGGTCGCCGAAGATCTCGTCAACCTGCTGATCATCATCGCCATCGCGGTGATCGCCTACAACCTGGCCACGGATTGACGCCGCTGAGGGCGTTCGGGAGGCAGCACATCGTGACTACACCGTCTTACACGTTCGGCGTCAGCCAGTTTACGACCAACCCCTGGACCTTCGAGGAGGACGTGGAGGACTACGCCCGGCTCGGCGTGGACACCATAGAGGTCTGTGAGGACAAGCTAGACGAGGAGAAGTTTGCGGAGCAACTCGCGCTCGTCGGCGATCGGGGGCTCGAGATCTCCTCCGCCCAGCCTTCGGTGCGCACCTTGTTCCCGAGCCGGACCCAGCCGGAGCCAGAGGACGTGCACGAGCGCACGGCGAGGTTCCGGCGCGCGATCGAGCGCCTTGGCGCGCTCGCGCGGGGCATCCCTTTCGTGTGCAACACCGGCCCGCCCCCGGACGGAAACATCCGGGAGGTCTTCGACGTGGCCGCGCGGGAGTACCGTGAGCTGGCCGATTTCGCCCGGGACCGCGGGGCTCTCGTCGCGCTGGAGCCCTTGAACCCTACGCTCATGAACGTGGAGAGCGCGATCTGGACGGTGGAGCAGGCCATGCGGATCGTCGAGGCGGTCGGGCGCGACGAGTTCGGCGTGTGCGTGGACTTCTGGAACGTCTGGCAGAACCCGGACGTTGCGAAGCAGATCCGTGCTTGCGGCGACCGGATCTTCGTCGTCCACGTGAGCGACGGGCGCCCGCCCCGCTCCTTCGAGGATCGCCACGTCGTCGGGCAGGGCGAGATCCCCTTGCCGGAACTGCTGCGCGGGACCCACGAGGGCGGCTACCGCGGCGCGTACACGCTGGAGATATTCTCGAACGACGTGCCCGACCCGCTCTGGGAGGCGGACCTCTCCGAGGTAGTCCGGGAGAGCCACAGCGGCTTCGACGAGGCGTGGCGGGAGGCGTTTGGGCCGGGAAGATGATCCACCTGCAAATCATGGCGCCTTCGGATCGCACGGCTCGGGTGCTCGAGGTGCTCGACGGCTCATCGTCGGCGACCAACGTCGTCGTCCTACGCGGCGGGCGAAGGCCGAAAGGCGACGTGGTTTTCCCGGACGTCGCCCGCGAGGAGGCGAGCGACGTCATCTCCGACCTGCGCGACCTCGGGATCGAACGCGACGGCTCGATCAGGGTCGGGCAGGCCGAGACCGAGATCTCCAGGTTCGTAGCGGGAGCGGAGCTGGCGGCGCCGCCGGGCTGGAACTCCCTGGCAGGGATGAGTACGACCGTGATGAAGCTCGTGGTGATCAGGTAGAAGCTCATGATCAGCCCGGCTGACATCAAGAGCTTCTTGGTGCTGCGGATGCGGCCAACTGGATGCTCGGGGTCGTCCTCCGGGTCTCCGCGTACAAGCGGCAGCACGCTAACGCCCGTCTCGAAGCCGGAGACTCCCAGGGCTAGCTTCGGGAAGACCAGGAGCGCCACCCCAACCATTGCCAGGGGGCTCCCGTAGCTACTGAACAGCGCGTTCTGCCAGTCGGCGATGCTCCCTGGGTTCGTCACGACCTCGTACAGGCCGACGGCCACGACGACGAGGTTGAGCGCCAGGTAGACCCGACGATGCGGACCGCGAGGTCGATCACCTCCCTGAAGCCCTGAGGAACACCCCGCCCAAGATGGCAACCAGCAGTAGGGTGATGAGAAGCTCTTGATCGTGCAAGAACCCCGGCACCAGCGGGTTCTCCGCGAAGTGGACCGCCGCGTCGGAGGCGGATAGGGTGATGGTGATCATGAAGTCGGTCGCGATGAAACCCAGGAGAGCGAGCACCATCAGCTTCCCCGGCCAGAAGGAGAGCAACTTCTCGAGCATCGCGATAGAGCCCTGCCCGTGCGGGCTCTCCGAGGCGACGCGCCTGTACATCGGTACCATCGCAAACAGGGTGAGCGCCACGATGAGCACGGTGGCTA
>DATDKO010000387.1:0-4975 GCA_036519935.1 Rubrobacter sp.
GCTGGTCGAGTCGCGCGCCACCGCCAACGGGGTGACGATGCAGGTCTACCGTACGGCCGGGCGCCCGCAGTACGGGTAGGCCACGCCCGACATGACGCACGCGACATAGACGCCCCATCGAGGGGGCCGGACGACCGCCGACCGGACCGGCTTCGGCCGCGTTTACGGTGCCCCGAGCTCCTATTCACCCACCTTCGGGGAAGGGGAATTCTCGAAAGTCCGGGGGCGGGATATGGAAGATCCCGCCCCCGAGAAGCGCGAGGAACTCTACCCCCTTTTCTACCTTTTGGTGGATGCCTTTCCCTCATGCGCGCAATACCCTCGAAGGCGAAGTGGTTGAGCCATCGAGAGGAGAAGCCCTTATGGCGGATGAGAACACCACCAACGACGTTCAGGCTTACGAGCAGCCACCGCAGCCCAGCCTCGACCTCAAGAGCCTCGGGAACAGGTTGGTCGGCACGTGGGAGGTCTCAGGCGGCGCACAAGGGAGGGTCACCTACGAGTGGATGGATGGCGGCTTCTTCCTGATCCAGCGCGTCGAGCTCGAGCAATATGGGCAGAAGGTAAGGGGGATAGAGGTCATCGGGCATCTACGGCCGTTCGGAGCCGAGCCGAGCGAGGACATAAAGAGCCGCTTCTACGACAGCATGGGCAACACCCTCGACTACGTCTACGAGCTTGAGGGTGACACCCTCACCATCTGGGGAGGTGAGAAGGATTCACCAGCGTACTTCAAAGGCAAGTTCAGCGACGACGGCGACACCCAGTCCGGCGAGTGGGTGTACCCGGGTGGCGGCGGGTACGAGTCGACCATGACAAGGGTAACGTAGCCATAACGGCCTGACTCGGGCACGGCACGGATAAGGAGGAAACAGCATCTTCTTGCCCTTATTCACCGAAGTGCGTGGAAGTGGAATTCTCCGAAGTCCACTTTCACGATCCTGTATAGTTCGGGCCCGTCGGACCGGGCTGGACGCCCTTCCCCCGGTCCGATGCATTCTAGTCAACACTACATCTAGTGGTGCTGGATAGATATCCGCTAAAACGCATACCGACCGCAGCGACACGCCGATCTTATAACCCTGGCTTCGTTAGCTCCGCTCCGGCCTGGACCGGACTCCTGGGTGGTGGCGCCGATGCATTTAACATGAGAGGCAGCAGCGAACATCTTACCTGTCCTCCAGCAGCTCTGGCCAGTGCTCTCTCAGCATGCACCGCAACTCCTCCACGACATCGCCGGTAGGCAGGTTCGGCTTCAACGCCTCTTCCACTTCCAAGGCCTCCAGTGTCGCCGCGTACCAGCGCCCAACAAGGCTGATCCCGCTTGTTACGGCGGAGAATCCGGCGTGTCCTGTCGCTGGTCGGCAGAGATGCGTGTGCTCATAACCTTCCGGAGTGACGCATCATGCCTCCGTCTATAACTAAGGTGCTGCCCGTCACGTAGGCGGCGGCGTCGGAAGCCAGGTAGACGGCCAGGGCGGCCACGTCCTCCGGCTTTCCCATTCGCCGGAGAGGTATCTCTGACAGAAGCTTCTGCATCTGGTTAGTGTCTTCCTTGAGGGGAGCATCCATCGGTGTGTCCACAGCGCCCGGTGCTATGTTGTTGACGGTGATGTTGTGTGACGCCAGCTCGACGGCGATGGTGCGCATGAGCATCCTCAAGCCCCCCTTGGTGGCACAGTACGGAGAGTTGGTAGGCATTGGCAGATCCTCGTGCACTGACGAGACGTTGATGATGCGCCCAGTTCCACCCTGGCTAACCATCTGCTTGGCCGCCTCCTGGCAACCGAGCCATGCTCCCGTGAGGTTCACAGCGATAGTCTTATTCCACACCTCCAGCGGGGTGTCGAGGAAGGGCATTTTCTCTTCCATGCCGGCGTTGTTGACCATCACGTCGAGCCGGCCGAACTCTTCGACGGCCTTCTGGATCAGGTTCTTCACGTCCCCGGGATTAGAGACGTCCGCGTGTACGGAGATGGCCCTTCCCCCGGAGCCTTTTACTTGATCGACTACCTCCTTCGCTTCGTCTGGGTGGCTCCGGTAATCGACGGCGACCGCGGCACCCTCTTTCGCGAAGGCGAGCGCGATGGCGCTGCCGATTCCCAACGATGCCCCCGTGATCACGGCGACCTTGTTCTGCAGCTGCAAGGCCTTACCTCCCATCTTCCATGAGCACGTCCAAAAGCAGGGCAGCCGACCAGGAGAAGAGTATCGAGCCGAGTCCCTCGCCGCTGGTGGGATCGAAGTACTCGTGGAAGCCTTCGTTCCGGCATAGGTCGGTGATTGTCTGTCGCAGGCGTCCCGCTTGCTCCTCGTAGCCGTAAGCCTCTAGCCCATGCATCAAGAACCAGTCTATGTTTATCCACACCGGACCTCGCCAGTATCTCTCTTCAGAGAACCTGTACCCGTGCACGTCGTAGCTCGGTATGGGCGTAATGTTCTCGTCCGACAAGCCGAAGCCGTCGTTCTCCAGGGTGTCGACTAGGCGCTTTGCCCTCGCTTGGTCGGGGATGCCAGCGTACAGTGGTCCCGCGAGGTTCGGGCCGAAGTACACTCTTATCGGGGTGCGATCGGCGACGTCGTAGTCCAGGTATGTGCCACGGTCTTCGTCCCAGAGCTTCTCGTTGATAGCTTTCTTCGTCTTCTCCGCCAATTTTTCGTGGGACGAAGGGTCCTCGCCCAGCACCTGCGCTATCTCCGCGAGATCTCTGTTGGCCTTACATAGGAGCGAATTGAAGAGCACGTCCTGCACCAGGAATGGGCAATCCTCCCTTATCTTGGCCTCGTCATAGTCGCAGTCGGCGAAGAGCTTGACCAGGTAGGCAAACCGATCGTAAGCGGTGCTTGTGGGTCGGTCCGAGGCGGAGACGGTGTGGATGTCGGCGCGCCGGTAGTGGGGAATCTGCTCCGCCCTGAGGTGCAGGCGCTGCATGATCTGATCCCACATCGGGGAGTTGTCCATACCAGACTCCCAGGGATGACGAATATAGGCTAGACCCTCGCCCCGCGGGTCGCGCTCCCGGTAGAGGTAATCGTGCCAGGCTTTCAACTTGGAGAAGGCGTACCCGAGAAACTCCTTAGCGCCGGCTTCGTTCTCGGCGTGTCGGTAGACATAAAGCACAGCCGTAGCGTGAACGGGCGGCTGGATCACGCCGGAAGTCTCCCGGTGATTGGGGGCGTCGGAACTTCTTTTAGCGTGCCAGAAGTTGGGCCCCGGAAAGTAATTCGTGAAGTGGGGGCTGAAAACGATCTGGGGTAAGAGACCGTTCCTCCATTGAGCTTCGAAGAGATGCCTGAGCTCCCGCACTGCGCGGTCCTGGTCGTAGCGGGAGTAGGCCAGGGCGATTAGCGCCGAGTCCCACGACCACTGGTGCGGATAGAGCCTGGGACCGGGCATCGTGTACTCCCCGGTCCAGTTGAAGTCAAGAACCGCCTTGGCCTGACGGACGAGCATGTCGTCCTTATCCGGTTGTGCCATGCTGCCCTACCTTCCTTCGGTCCTCGGGCGTTTACTGTCTTCGAAGAGCTTGGAGGTGTCGGGGCGGGCGAACAGGTCGATAAGCCAGTCGGCGAGCACTTGTGCCCGGTTGAGGTTGTAGCCGAGCTCATAGAGGTAGATGCCCTTCCAGATGAGCGCACCGACCCGACCGCTCGCCTTTGCGCCTAAGATATCGACGAGGGCGCTGCCTTCCCCTATGTCGACGAGCTGCCCGAGGGAGCGGTAATGGAAGGGCATAGGTACCTCGCCCTTAATCTCCGCTACGAGGTTCAGCGCCGCCCTCTTGCCCTCCTGCTCGGCAGCCTGGGCTAGAGCGGGTACCGGCGAACCGTCGTAGTCTATGCTGGTGCAGTCTCCCACAGCGTAGGCTCCAGATCTGCTTTTCACGCGCATGAACTCGTCGACGAGGATCCTCCCGCGGTGGTCCTTGTCCACATCGAGGCTCTTCACGAGCGAAGGGGGCTCGATCCCTGCAGCCCACACCGTTGTGCGGGCCGCAATGGTTCGTCTATCCGAGAGCACCATGGCGTCGGGCCGGACCTCTTTGACTTTCGCAGCGTTGATGACCTCTATCCGCTGTGAGGCAAGCCTACGTGTGGCGGCGTGCACCAGCGAGGGATCGATGCCTTGAAGGATATGATCGCCGGCGTTAACCAGTACGACACGCACCTGTCTGAAGTCTACGTTGGGGTAATCGCCCTTTAGCACGTCGAAGATCAAATCGTGCGTGTTGGCCGCAGCTTCTACCCCGGTGGGACCGCCGCCCACAAAGACAAAGGTGAGTAGGCCCTCCGGCAACTCCCTGCTCGACCGCTCGGCCTCCTCAAGACAGTCGATTACATGGTTGCGTACCTGCAGGACATCGCGCAGACCCTTGGTGTCCATGGCGTTCTCCTCAGCGCCAGGGGTGCCAAAGAAGGTCGTGCGGCTGCCTGGAGACAGGATAAGGTAGTCGTAGGTGAAGGTCCCCTTATCCGTCTTCACCAGCCGGGCCTCGAAGTCCACCCCTGTCACCTCATCTTGAAAGAACTCCACTCCTAAGGGCCTAAGGATGCGCCGGGTGGAGCGGGCGACGTGCCGAACTTCCGCCTCGCTTGGGATGACCGACGGAACCATCGGCCAGAAGGTCGTGTAGTTCAACCGGTCGAGCAGGGCCACGCCCACATCTTCGCTTCCGCCGAGCATACGCGTTAACTCCCTCGCCGCAGCCAGTCCTCCGAATCCGCCGCCTACAATAAGGATCTTGTTCGGAGCGTCCGCGTAAGTGCCCTTGAGTGGCGCGGGTTTGCGTAGCCGGTTGTAGCTTACATAAGCGGCTGTTGCGATCAAACCAGCTCCCACGAGCTTGCTCGTCATCCTCTACTCCCTTGGGCTGTTTCCTATCGAGGACCTCGCGCCGTCAGCCACCTTGGCGCACTCGCTGAACTCGACCATAACCATGACTTGCTGGGTGACGTCCTAAGCCAATACCGGCTA
>DATDKO010000388.1:0-10093 GCA_036519935.1 Rubrobacter sp.
GAAAAGGAACAGGGCGGTTACGAGACCGCCGATGATCGCGGAGACGAGCGCTGTAAGTGCGATCTTCAGTGGCTTTCCTTTCCCACTTTCATGAGATGATTTCTCGCTGAGAAGATGGGATGCCGTCTAGTCTCCACTCTGCACCTTCGTTCGCCATCCGCAAGGTGACGGTGTTGCGCTCGGTCGTCCCAGAAAGTCGCGGGCAGTGCCTCCCGAGCCCGGTACGTGCTCCAAGACGAACCTGTCTGCGAACCTGATCACGCGCGTGATTATAGGGTAAGGACGGCGCGATGCCGAACAGACGAGCCATCCTGTATCGAGTCGGCTACACGCGTATGGTTTGCGCGTTCTCCAGACGGTCCAGCTTCCACTCCCCACCCTCGTTGACGCAGACCCACGTCCCCGAGAGAGATTCCGATCCCCAGGTGTGATCCAACCTCACCTCGAACGTGACCTCGGCGGTATCACCAACGGCCCTCGCCACCGGGTAGGAGGTGAACTTCATGTAGGTGAACGTGTAGATGTCTTCACGCTCAGCCCACCGCTCCGGAGAACCTATCTCGTTCTGTAGCCGCTCGGAAAGGTACGCCCACGAAGCGTCCACCCTGTTGAAAGATTCCTGATAGTACAGATTGTATACGACTCTCTCAGCCCTCACGAGCGGCGGGGCTGGAGCTTGGTTCTCTTTCTGGGCACCGTCCGAGGACTCTGAGCCACCCGAGGGATTCCGGACCTCCTCACCGGCTCCCTTCCCAGACTCTTCTTTGGACTTCTGCGGTCCACCGCCCCCGGCTTGTGCGGCCTGTCCGGCGCCCTGGCCCGGGGTCCCGCCGCCCTGCTCTTCCTGGCCTAACAGCGCCCAGACGCCCGCGACGGTTAGTAGCAAAAGGAGGAGCGAGGCCACGAGAACGGCCAGCATCGTCCTCTGCCGATAGCCGGCCCTGAAGGTGCGTGTCGGAAGGCTTATCGTACTCTCGGGTGGGGCTGAAGAAGAGCTCACATCAGCCTGCCTTTGTCTGAAGAACCCGACACCAGAAGGCCCGGTCGGCCTCGCCGACCCTGTCAGGCGCGAGGTTCCTGCCGCACCAGGGAGGCCGCCGTCCCCGGCACTGGCCGCCGGCGCGGCCAGTGCGGCGGTCGCCCCGGCCGCGCCGTTCTGGAGCAACCCGTCGTGGAGACGGGCCGCATCGGGGCGCTCGGACGGCTTCTTGGCGAGGCAGCCGAGGATCAGAGTCTCGAGCGGCTCGCCGATCCGTGCTCCCTTCTCCCTGGGGGGCGCAGGAACCTTCAGTATGTGCTGGTTTGCGACCTCTATGAAGTTGCCCGAGAAGGGCTGTACCCCGACCGCCGCGTGGTAGAGGGTAGCACCGAACGAGTAGACGTCACTCTTGGGGGTGACCCTCTCACCCCTCAACTGCTCTGGCGAGGAATAAGCCGCCGTTCCGAGGTAGGAGCCGGCGCGATTGTGGCTCGTCGTCCCGTCGAGGGCCCGGGCTATGCCGAAGTCCGCAAGTTTGGGACTCCCCCGCTCATCGAGCAGAATGTTGTGCGGCTTTATGTCGCGGTGGATAATGCCCCGCTCGTGGGCGTGGGTAAGTCCCGAGGCGACGTCGGCCCCAATCCGCAAGAGCATCGTCTCGGGGATAGGTCCGTTCCTGTCGATCAGATCCTCGAAGTCGCCGCCAGAGACGTACTCCATGACGATATAGGAGACCCCGCGCCCATCGAGCTCATCCTCGCCCGCGTCGAAGACCCTGACGATGTTGGGGTGGGAGAGCCTGGCGGCGGACCTCCCCTCGCGCTGGAATCGCAGACCGATCTCAGGGTCCTCGGGATCCGATTCTACGATCTTGACGGCGACGGGACGGTCGAGTACCTCATCCCGTCCGAGGAAGACACGGGACATCCCGCCTGAGCCGAGCTCGCGCACGAGCACGAACCTGTCCCCGAGGCGTCCCACAGAACCTCCGGGACCCATGCCCGAGACTAGATAACCTCCCTGCCCATGGCACTGGCGAAGGGTTGCAACACGCCCTTCATACCCATAAGGGCCTCGACAGGGAGCGCCTGCTCCCCGTCACACAACGCCTCCTGCGGCTCGTGATGGCTCTCCACCATCAGGCCGTCGGCCTCAGCCGCTACTGCTGCTTTCGAGAGCGGCACGACCAGGTCGCGCCGTCCGGCGGCGTGGGAGGGGTCAACTATCACGGGCAGATCCGTCAGCCTCTTGGCCACGATCACTGCAGAGAGGTCCAGCGTGAAGCGCGTGCTCGTCTCGAAAGTGCGGATTCCCCGCTCGCAGAGCACGACGTTGTCCCCGCCAGCGGCGGTGACGTACTCGGCCGCGAGCAGCCACTCCTCGACCGTTGCCGAGAGACCCCTCTTGAGGACGACGCCGTGATCCGTGCCGGCTATCGCCCCGCCGACGCGCCTGAGCAAGGAGAAGTTGGCCATGTTGCGGGCGCCGATCTGCAATATCTCCGCGTGCTCCATGACCATCTCTATGTCGTAAGGGTCCATTACCTCCGTGACGACCTTCAGGCCAAGGTCCCCTGAGACTTCGGAGAGTATCTTGAGCCCCTCCTCGCCGAGGCCCTGGAAGGAGTAAGGGGAGGTGCGGGGCTTGAAGGCGCCGCCGCGAACGTAGGCGAAGCCGGCCTGCCTTACGGCCTTCGCGGAGGTGACGAACTGCTCGTAACTCTCGACCGTACATGGGCCCGCTATCACCCTGAAGGTGTCTGGCCGGATCATGCCGTTGGTGGTCTTTACATTGGTCTTGACGCTTGCCGAAACGTCCATGTTACCTGGGAAACTCCCCGCGTTGGATCTCAAGGTCGCGGATGCGATGCAGGATGAGCTCGAAGATGTCCCTCATCGAGGAGTCGTAGATCGGACCTGGGTTGCGATCGACCACCCTACGCAGGATCTCCTCCTCGCGTTTGGGGTCGTAGATGGGGGCCCCCGCCTCTGACTTGAGATCCATGATCTCCTGCACGATGCGCGCCCGCTCGCTCAACGCCTGGATGAGCTCCCGGTCGACCTCGTCTACCCGCTCCCTTAGCTCCCTGATTCTCTCCTGCATTTCGGCATCCGACATAGGATCTGGAATTGTACCAGCGTAGGCATCAGGCATCAGAAAAATCGTAGAAGGCAACAATCGGGTAGTCATCCCACTCTTGTTGCAAGGCCAGGAAAAGGGGCTTAGTCTTTAGCGATTGAGATTCGTACACAACGACCTGAAAGCTGATGCCTGAACCTGATGTCACTAAGTTTCAGATCCGAGCTAGATCCACTATCCCCCTACAGGCCGCCACGGGCGGCGAACGAGGCGGCCGCAGAACGCGGCGCGGACGGCTACGTCAAGCTGACGTCGAACGAGCTCTCATTCGGCCCACTTCCTGAGGCCGAAGCCGCCCTCGCGGAGGCGCTACCCCGCGCCAACCGCTACCCCGACCGCTACGTAGCATCACTGCGCGAGGAGGTCGTCTTCGCCAACCCCGGCAGTGCCTTCGAGAACATACTGGTCGGCAACGGGTCGAGCGAGATCCTGCTCAACCTCCTCCAGCTAGTCGAGCGGCCTGGAGAGGTAATCTTCCCCTGGCCATCCTTCGGCCTGTACGCCTCCATCGCGACCATATTGGGATTACAGACCACGAAGGTCCCCCTCACAGAGGACAATGAGATCAAACCAGAAGCCCTGCTCTCCTCCGTGACGGGCGGAACCCGCGCCGTCATCGTCTCGAACCCGAACAATCCGACTGGCACGTACCTCACCTTCGAGGAGGTGCGCGCTTTCGCCGAAGCCCTCCCCGATAATGTGCTCCTGATCCTGGATGAGGCCTACCAGGAGTTCGTCTCCGACCCGGCCTACGCCGGCTCGCACGGCCTCGCCCTCGAAATGGAGAACGTAGTCTGCGTCCGCACGTTCTCCAAGGCGCACGGCCTCGCCGGCTTCCGGGTCGGCTACGGGATAGCCGGGCAGAGGGTGGCCGACTATGTCGAGCGGGTCCGCTTCCCCTTCTCCGTGAACCTCGCCGCCCAGGTGGCCGCCTCCGCATCGATGCGCGCCAGGGACAAGATCGAGACCCGCGCCCGCTTTGTGATGGGGGAGCGGGAAAGAATCCAGGCGGCCTTCAGGGAGGCCAACCTGGACTACATCCCCTCCCAGGGCAACTTCGTCCTGGTACAGACGGGACCTGAGATCTTCGAGCGGGCCGGCGTCCTGGTGCGAGAAGGAGACCCTCTCGGCTACCCCGGTTGGAGCCGGGTGACGATCGGTGACTCGGGTGAGAACGACCGGGTTATAGGGGCGCTCGGAGAAGCATGAGCAACACGCTGGGGATCATCGGGGTCGGCCTGATCGGGGGCTCTGTCGGCCTCGCCGCCAGGGACTCGGGATGGGAGGTAGTCGGCGTAGACACCCCGCAGGTGCTCGAGAACGCCGCCCAGAGCGGCGCCATCCACCGCGCCTCAACGCTAAAGGAGGTGCGCGAGGCTGACCTCGTTGTACTCGCGGCGCCCATATCCAAGGTAACGGATCTGGTCGGAGCTCTTACCCCGACCAACGCCCTTATCACGGACGTCGCGAGCGCAAAGAGCGCCATCGTACGTAAGGCGGAGGACCTGAAACTACGCTTCGTCGGCGGACACCCCATGGCGGGCAGCCAGCTCTCTGGCGTCGCCAACGCAAGCTCGAACCTCTTCGAGGGCGCCCGCTACTTTCTCACCCCAACGAGCCGCACCGATCCGGAGGACTACCGCGAGGTCGCCGGGTTCGTCAGGGAACTGGGCGCCGTCCCTACCGCCGTCGACCCGGAGAAGCACGACCTCCTGATGGCCGCCCTCTCGCACCTGCCGCACCTCATGGCGGCCGCGCTCCTCAAGGTCGCCTCGGACATCTCCCCTGAGGCGCTCTCCTTCGCCGGGCCCTCTTTCAGGGACCTGACCAGGGTGGGCGCTTCCAACCCGGAGCTGTGGTCGGACATCCTGGCAGAGAACGCCCCTGCGCTCGGTGAAGCCCTGGGAGCATTCGCCGGGGCGATGGCGCAGCTGGGGAGTGAGATCAAAGACCGCGAGAGCATGGAGGGCCGTTTCAGACAGGCCCGCGAGGCCTACGACGCCCTCGGCGGCATCCTGGTCGAGAAGGACGGCGCGAACGTGGACGTGGCGATCCCCGTCGAGAACCGCCCCGGCGTCTTCGCCGAGGTGACGACCCTGATGGGCTCGAACAACATCAACATCCTCGACCTCTATGTGAGGCACTCGAACACCGAAAGGGCCGCGCTGGTTCTGACCCTGGACGCCGAAGCAGCTCAACAAGCCAGAGAGCTACTACGGATTGCGGGTTTCACAGCGGAGCTTCAGGGCTAGAAAAGGCAGCGCCGTGTCCTCACCTTAGCTTGGGTGCGACGGCCTCCCCGAAGTAGGCTGATCCTTCGAAGCGGAGCAGGAAATCCCGCATCGAGGTTCCTTCGATGTTCGAAACGCCGGAGTAGATCTCCGCGGCTTCGTCGAAGTAAGGCCTGGGGTCCATGCCGCACCGGACAGCGCCGATGTAAAGGTCCCCTAGCGCCACGTAAGAGTCCCTGAAATCGGTGCCGTTGTCGTCTATGGAGACCGCTGCCAGCCCGAGACGCAGCCAGCGGTCGTCGCAGGTGTCGGCGAGTTTATCGGCGAACGACCACGCTTTGGTGAGCACGTGTCCCCGCACAGACGTCCATTCGTTGAAAGAGCGCCGTATCTCGCGCCGCAGGGCCTCCTCGCCCTGCAGATACAGCCGACACGCCAGGTCAAGGTCGGAAGCGAGTTCCTTTCCTCCCGGCTGGTGAGCAGGCTCCCCTAGCGGCGCCCGCAGCCAGCTTCGACGGTACATCGCCTGACGGTCGTCCATCCGGATCTTCAACCCCTGCCAGAGATCTCCCGCGGACGCCTCTTCGCCGGTCCGGTCAGCCACTACTCCTCCAATAGATGTCGCAGCGCGCCTCCGAGCTCCGGGTAGCGGAACTCGTAGCCTGAGTCGGTGAGCTTGGTAGAGTCGACACGGATGCTGGCCAGGAGCATCTCTTCAGCGAAATCCCCCAAGGCCAGTCTGGCTACGGGAGCGGGAAGCGGGAAGACGGTCGGGCGATTCAAGATACGATTGAGGGTCGTAGTGTATTCACGGGCGGTAACGGAGCTCGACACTGCGTTGACAGGACCTTGCAAGGAGTCGGTGGTAAGGGCGTGGAGGATCACGCCCACCACATCCTCGGCGACGAGCCAGCTCCAGAACTGCCTGCCCGACCCGATCCACCCTCCCCCCGTCAGCTTGTAGACGGGTAACCTGGCGAACGTAGAGCCTCTAGTCCCGAACGTGATCTCGAACTTGGGATGCTCGATCCCCGCCTTGAAACCCAAGAGATCCCGGGAAAATCCCTGGGGAAACACTATTCCGAACCTGGGATGCACGACCCTGACACCAGCCCTCCGCGCCGGGTCCGCAGCCCGCTCCCACTCCTGGCACACCCGGGCGAGGAAGCTGTTTCCTGGGCCACTCTCCTCCCGCAAGAGCTCGTTTCCTCGGCTACCATAGTAGTTGACACCCGAGACAGAGACCATCACTCCGGGCGGCTCAGGGAGGCCGGCGATGGTCTCGGCGAGTAGGCGGGTGCCCTCTCTCCGACTGTCCATGATGCGCCTCTTCTTCGCCGGCGTCCAACGGCCATCCCCGACGCTCTCCGCGGCCAGGTGTGCGACGGCGTCCAACTCTCCCAGGCGCGAGGGATCGAGAACGCCAGAGGCGGGGTCCCAGTGAATAGTATCCTCCACGGAAGGCCTCGAACGGCTCAGCCGGATCACCCGGTGTCCAAGCCTCTCCAGCTCCAGGACTAGGGCCGACCCGATGAACCCCGTAGCCCCGCTCACGAGCACGTTCATGATCTTCCTCCAAACGCTGATGTCTGCTTTGCTCACATGGTAACGTCAGCCCTCCCTCAGGACCGTGTGAGCTCTCCCAAATACTCTCACGACCTGTCGGATCATCATGAGAGTAGTCCGGACTCTGCCGAGATGCTGCGTTTCTTCGGGCAGCACCACAAACGGCAGAGAGGCTAATACCGTGCTCCGCCCGCGCCGGAAACCTGCTCTACAGCTGGTTCTCCCGCCGGGCCGGAAGCTCGCCGTTCGGATCCGCGCCCCGAGTCTGGAGCCGGCGTTGCTCACCTTCGCCCTGCGGATCGTCTTCGCTGGCGAGGGACGCGCCGCCGGCAAGGGCTCCGAGTTTCCCTGCGAGGTCCTGTATCTCGGAAGGAACGACGAAGAGCTTGCTCGCTGGTCCCTTCGCCATCTCGGGGAGGGCCTTCAGGTAGAGGTAGCGGAGTGACTCGGGAGAAAGGTCAGAGCTTTCCAGCCGCTCGAAGAGCTTGCCCGTCATCTCTATCTGGGCTGCCTGGACGTTGCGGTACGCCTCCGCTTCGCCCTCGGCGCGCAGCACGGCCGCCCTCTGATCGCCTTCGGCGCGAAGGATCCCGGATGCCTTTTCGCCTTCGGACTTCAGGATCGCGGCTCGTTTGTCGCCTTCGGCGGTCAGGATGGCGGCGCGGCGGGTCCGTTCGGCCTGCATCTGCTTCTCCATCGCCTGCTGGATATCTCTCGGGGGGATGATCTCCTTGAGCTCCACCCTCGTCACCCTGATGCCCCATTTCTCCGTCACCTCGTCGAGGACCGTGCGCAGCTTCGCGTTGATCTCGTCGCGGGAGGTCAGGGTCTTGTCCAGGATGAGGTTGCCGATGACGTTCCTCAGAGTAGTCTGGGTGATCTGCTCCAGCGCCAGGTGAAAGTTTGCGACCTCGTACTCTGCGGCCCGCGCGTCGACGACCTGGTAGTAGACCACGGTCGAGATCTGCATCCCGACGTTGTCGCTCGTGATGACCGCCTGCGGCTGGAAGGCAACGACCTGTTCCCTCAAATCCGTCTTGGGCAGCATGCGGTCCATTATCGGGACGACGAGGGTCAGCCCGCTTTCGGCGGTGCGGTGGTAACGGCCGAAGCGTTGCACGATCGCAACCCTGCTCTGGGGGATGATCCTGACGGCCCTCGCCGCCACCAGAAAGACCACTAGCGCCAGCACCGCCAACCCAATAAGGCCGGTCATGAATTATCCTCCTTCTTCTCTACGGTATCGACTAGGGCGGTGAGCCCGTCTGTGTCAAGCACCCTCACTTTTGTGCCTCGCTCTATCCTTTCGTCGGGATGCAGCGAGCGGGCCGTCCAGAACTCCCCGCTGCCTACCCGCACCATGCCCTTACCTCCTGCCTCAATCTCCTCCGTTACGACCGCTCTCTTACCCGTGATCCCACGGTGTCCGAGGTACCTCTCTCCATCTCCGAGCGCGAGCCGGTTCAAGAAGGCGGGACGCAGGATGACCATGCTGAGAACCGAGGCCGCGAGGAACCCTACGGCCTGGACCGTGATGCCGAAGCCAAGCAGGGCGGCCACGAGCCCCACGACAGCGCCGAGCGAGAAGAAGAGCAGGAAGAAAGAGACGGTAAGAAGCTCACCGACGAAGGCAAGGGCCGCCAGCGCAACCCAGAAAATGATCTCCCAATCCAAGTCTCGTGCCTCCTGGCGTAAGTTTACACCACCGCCGCAAGCGTGGAACCAACCTGCCCCCATCCCACCGGCCTACAATGCGGCCGTGACTGTCGAATCGAACAGGAGATAATGGACCCCACACGCATAGTCCTCGACTGCGACACCGCGAACGAGGTAGACGACCAGTTCGCCAGATCATACGCACTCGGGTTGCCGGAGGGGACGCTGGATGTGCGGGGTGTGATCTCTGTGCATACACCACGGCCCACGGTCCTGGCTCGGGGACATGTACCAGGAGGAGGCCGAGAGGGTGGTCGCCCTGTGCGCGAGCGACGTGCCCTGTATTGCCGGCGCGGAGCGCCCGATGGAGAGCAGGGAGGAGCCGGTGCCGAGCATAGGCCTCGAGTTCCTGGTGGAAGAAGCGCACCTGAGCCCGCTGACCGTTATCGCCACGGGACCGGCAACGGACGTCGCTGCTTCTGGCGTCGCGGGAGAACGTGTGCGTCGTCTGGCTCGGAGGGTTCGGGGACGAAGCCAGCTACAGGGTCTGGGAGAACAGGATGGGAGAGATAAACGGGAGGGCCGATATCTCGGCTTGGCGCACGTTGCTGGAAGCACCCGTGGATCTCCTGCACATCCTCACGTGGCCCTCGCCGGCGAAGATACTGGTAGATCCGACCTCGTTCGGAGAGGAGTTGCGCGCTCGGACGGCCCGTCGCCTCGTACCTGGCCGAGATCCTGCAGCCATTGGCCGCCGAGTACGAGGACCGGCCCGGAAAAGAACTGTGGGACCTGGCCTGTGTCGCCGCCGTCGCCGATCCAGGAGCTATAACGTCAGCACCACTGGCCGTCCCGACCGTGGACGCGGCGGGGGCGCACGATTTCACGCAGCCAGGACGGGAAGTAGAAGTCGTCCGGGACCTCGACGAACGACGAGTGCTCGCCGGCCTCATGGGGGGCCCTGGCCCGCGCTGATCAGCGAGTCAGCACGCCGCCTACGGCGGCTCCCAGCCAGTCAGCTTTTGTTTGCTGAAGCGCTGACTTGCTGAAATGCTATGCCATCGCGTCGGAGATGATGCGGCTGTGGTCGAAGGCCAGTTCGACGGTGTCGGGGTCGAGGACTCCGACCTCGGCGGCGTCCGAGGCGGCCTGCATCTGGCCGCCCAAGACGCTTGCCAGGAAGGCGACGCTGACGTTGTGACCGCGCGGGTCCCGGTCCGGCTCGGAGTAGACGCCGACGAGGCGCGAGACCTCTACGGCAAGGCCCGTCTCCTCCGCAACCTCGCGTACGGCGGCCTCCCTCACCGTCTCCCCCACGTTCACAAAACCCCCTGGCAGCGCCCACTGCCCCTCGAAGGGTTCGCTGCCACGGCGGATCAAGACCACCCCCGCCTCAGAGGGGATCACCACGTCGACCATCAGCTTAGGGGTCTCCGGTCCTGCCAAGGTTCACACCTCCTGCGTGTCTGGCGCATCGAAGGGTTACGCCGCGTCGTGGCGGGGTACATTATGTTGGTTCGTG